>NZ_JAWHNU010000007.1:164649-170277 GCF_032582135.1 Pseudomonas syringae group sp. J309-1
CGCAATTGCTTATTTCTGCGTGTGTGTGGGGCTCGTATTTGTTAAAACGACAAAGAACAACGACTCGGTATCAGATACCGTGTTGAACCTATCGCGGGCAAGCCCGGCTCCCACAATTCATTCCAGGCCGATAACTCCGACGTTGAAGATATCTCCAAACCGATCACTCCAGGCTATCACTGGATACGCATAAGTGATTAGCCGACACCTCTTCCAGCTGGCTAAATTTCCCCATCGACTTGTCGATCAACAACTACAAAAAGCCGGTCCCGCGCCATGCAGGACATACCGGCACACAAGGAAAAGCAGCCCATGAAAATCAAAGCTATCCGCACCCGTGTCTTCGAATGGAAAGGCAAGGTTGTCCCTCCCCAGGCCCACTTCTGCACCAATGCCAGCGACATCCTTTTCGAACGTGGCGATGCCATGGGCTCGTTCCGTTTCCATGGCTGGCTGGTGGTGGAAATTGAAACTGACACCGGTCTGGTCGGTATCGGTAACTGCGCCCTGGCGCCGCGTGTGGCCAAGGAAATCATTGATACATACCTGGCCCCCATCGCCATTGGCGAAGACCCGTTCGACAACGAATACATCTGGCAAAAAATGTATCGCCAGAGCCACGCCTGGGGCCGCAAAGGCATCGGCATGGCGGCCATCTCGGCCATCGACATCGCCATCTGGGACATTATGGGCAAGGCCGTGAACAAGCCGGTCTTCAAACTGCTGGGCGGGCGCACCAAGGAAAAGATCTGGACCTACGCCTCCAAGCTCTATGCCAATGACAACCTCGACCTGTTTCTCGAAGAAGCTCAGGGCTATCTGAATCAAGGCTTCACCGCCCTGAAAATGCGCTTCGGTTATGGCCCGAAAGACGGCCCCGCAGGCATGCGTCGCAACATCGAGCAGGTGCGTGCGCTGCGTGAGCTGGCCGGGCCAGATGTGGACATCATGCTCGAGTGCTACATGGGCTGGACCCTGGAATACGCCCGTCGCATGTTGCCGAAACTGGCCGAGTTCGAGCCACGTTGGCTGGAAGAGCCGGTGATTGCCGATGACATCGAAGGCTATATCGAGCTGAAGAAGATGAACATTATGCCGATCTCCGGCGGCGAGCACGAATTCACCTCGTACGGCTTCAAGGACTTGCTGGAACGCCGTGCTGTGGATGTTATCCAGTACGACACCAACCGCGTCGGCGGTATCACCGCCGCCCGCAAGATCAACGCCATGGCCGAAGCGTGGTCAGTGCCCGTGATTCCCCATGCCGGGCAGATGCACAACTATCACCTGACCATGTCCACCACCGCCTCGCCGATGGCCGAGTTCTTCCCGGTGTTCGACGTCGAGGTCGGCAACGAGCTGTTCTACTACGTGTTCAAGGGCGAGCCACAGCCGGTCAACGGTTATATCCAGCTGGACGACAACAAACCGGGCCTGGGGCTGGAAATCTCCGACGAGTATCTGAGCGATTTCAACATTATCGAGTAATGCTCGATTTGTAGGAGCGCGCTTGCCCGCGATGACGTCGGTACATTCGATGCATCTCTAGCGGCAGGTATGACCCCTTCGCGGGCAAGCGCGCTCCTACAGAATTCATTCTGTGGGGACTACTAATGCGCCTTATCCAATTTGAAACCCAATCCGGTCAACGCCAGGTTGGTGTCGTCGATGGCAACTCGATCAACGTAGTACGTCAAACTCCAAGCACACGCGAATTGGCCCTTGCCGCCATTCGCGCCGGAAAAAGCCTGGCCGATGAAGTGGCCAGCCGTGGCACTGAACCCGGTCCGGATTACGCCTCTTTGCTGCAAAACCGCCAGGTACTGCCGCCGCTGGATCACGAAGATCCGGCCCATTGCCTGATCAGTGGCACTGGTTTGACTCACTTGGGCAGCGCTTCGGCGCGGGACAAAATGCATCAACATGACGGTCAGGTCGAGGCGGGCATGACTGACACCATGAAGATCTTCAAGTGGGGCATCGAAGGCGGCAAGCCTGCAGCCGGTCAGGTCGGCGCTCAGCCAGAATGGTTCTACAAAGGCGATGGCAGCATTGTCGTGCGGCCTGGGGGGGATTTCCCGGTGCCGTCATTTGCTGAAGATGCGGGCGAGGAGCCTGAGTTGACCGGCCTCTATGTGATCGGCGACAACGGTCAGCCGTATCGTTTGGGTTATGCACTGGGTAACGAGTTTTCCGACCACGTGATGGAGCGCCGTAACTACCTGTATCTGGCGCACTCCAAGCTGCGCTATTGCGCGTACGGCCCGGAGTTGCGGGTCGGTGAACTGCCGCGTCATCTGTCCGGCATGAGTCGGGTTTTGCGTGATGGAGAGGTGCTCTGGGAGAAGGAATTTTTGAGTGGCGAGGACAACATGTGCCACAGCCTGGCGAACCTTGAATATCACCACTTCAAGTACGCGCAGTTCCTGCGTCCGGGGGATGTGCACATTCACTACTTTGGCACCGCAACTTTGTCGTTTGCCGATGGCGTGAGGACGCAACCCGGTGATCGTTTCCAGATCAGCCTTGATGCGTTTGGTGCGCCACTGGAAAACGGCATCGGCGAGGGGCCTAAGGCGGTGGGGATTGGGCAGATAAAAGCGTTGTGACCAAGGTTAGGTAAAAACACCTGTGCAGACTGTGTGAAAACTACTGCGCTCGGCAATACTGCGTTAAAAACAGGCGAAAAATGCTCATTTAGAACACCTAGACTCCGCTTTTTCGCCTGTTTTTGCCTTGTCTTGCCGTCGCTCGCTACGTTTTCACACAGTCTGTGTGGGAGCGAATTCATTCGCGAAGAGGCCAGTACATTCGATACCTGTTTATCGTCTGTTCTACCGTATCGCGAATGAATTCGCTCCCACAGGGTGTGTTTCCAAAGGAGAGCATCAGCGCCTGACGAGCAACACCCCGGACTCCATATGGTGGGTATACGGAAACTGATCAAACAGCGCGCAACGCTCCACACGGTGCGTATCGTGGAGTTGCGCGATGTTGGCGGCCAGGGTTTCCGGGTTGCAGGAGATGTACAGGATGCGTTCGAAGCGGCGGGTGAGCTCGCAGGTGTCCGGATCCATACCGGCGCGGGGCGGGTCGACGAACACGCTGCCGAAGTCGTAGCTCTTCAGGTCCACGCCGTGCAAGCGGCGGAACGGACGCACTTCATTCAGTGCCTCGGTCAGTTCTTCTGCCGACAGGCGCACCAGCGTCACGTTATCCACCGCGTTATCGGCCAGATTGCTCAAGGCGGCGTTAACCGATGTCTTGCTGATTTCGGTCGCCAGCACTTTGCGCACTCGGGTTGCCAGCGGCAGGGTGAAGTTGCCGTTGCCGCAATACAGCTCAAGCAAATCATCCTCACGGTCGCCCAGCGCGGCGTACGCCCAGTCGAGCATCTTCTGGTTCACGGTACCGTTGGGTTGGGTGAACGCACCTTCGGGTTGACGGTAACTGAAGGGGCGACTGGCGACTTCCAGCTCTTCTGTCACATAATCACGACCAATCACTAGACGCTGGCCTTTGGAGCGGCCGATCAGGCTCACGTCCAGATCGGCGGCCAGCTTTTCAGCCTCGGCCAGCCACTCATCGTCCAGCGGGCGGTGATAACACAGGGTGATCATCGCATCGCCCGCCAGTGTGGTCAGGAAGTCCACCTGGAACAGCTTATGGTTAAGCACCTTGCTGGCTTCCCAGCGGTCGCGCAGTACGGGCATCAGGGCGTTGATGCGCAAGCTGGCGATAGGCAGACCGTCCAGCAGGATCGGGTTCTTGTTATCGCCGGGGGTGAACATCGCGTAGTGACGCTTCTGGTCTTCGCGCCACAGGCGGAACTCGGCGCGCAGCCGGTAGTTTTCTTTGGGCGAGTCAAACACCTGCGGCTCGGGCGCATCAAAAGGGGCCAGCAGTTCACGCAGGCGATCTGCTTTGGCCTGGAGCTGAGTGTCATAGCTCGCAGGATCGAAGGGGATACTCGCACTCATGCCGGAAACCAACCCAATTTAACAACGAACAGAATCGACAGGATCACCAAGGCGGGATTCAGCTCGCGCCACTGGCCCGACAACAGCTTGATGCCTGTCCAGGCGATGAAACCAAATGCAATGCCGTTGGCGATGGAGTAGGTGAACGGCATCGCCAGCGCAGTAATCACTACTGGCGCGGCAACAGACAGGTCGTCCCAATCGATTTCGGCCAGACCAGATGCCATCAATACCGCCACGAACAACAGCGCAGGAGCGGTCGCGTACGCCGGGACACTGCCCGCCAGTGGCGCGAAGAACAACGCCAGCAGAAACAGGATCGCAACCACGATGGCGGTCAGACCGGTGCGGCCGCCAGCGCTGACGCCAGCCGCAGATTCGATGTAACTGGTGGTGGTCGAGGTGCCCAACAGCGAACCGGCCATAGCGGCGGTGCTGTCGGCGATCAGCGCACGGCCCATCTTCGGCATGTGGCCGTTCTTGTCCATCAGCCCGGCGCGCTTGGCGACGCCGATCAGGGTGCCGGAGTTGTCGAACAGGTCGACGAACAGGAAGGCGAAGATCACGCTGATCAGGCCGACGTCAAAAGCGCCTTTGATGTCCAGTTGCAAAAAGGTCGGGGCCAGCGAAGGAGGCATCGAGACCACGCCGCCGAACGGCGTGAAGCCCAAAGCAATCGAGACGATTGTCACCGCCAGAATGCCGATCAATACGGCGCCACGGACCTTGAGTCTTTCCAGGGCGATGATCAGGAAGAAGCCCAGAGTAGCGAGTACCGGTGCCGGTTGCTTCAGATCACCCATGCCGATCATGGTGGCCGGGTTGCTGACCACGATGCCAGCGTTGTGCAGGGCGATCAAAGCCAGGAACAGGCCGATACCCGCAGCAATCGCCGAGCGCAGGGGCAGCGGGATGCTGTTGATGATCCATTCACGGATACGGAAGATCGACAGAATGAAAAACAGCACCGCCGAAATAAACACCGCACCCAGCGCCACCTGCCAGGTGTGCCCCAAGTGCAGCACAACGGTATAGGTAAAGAACGCGTTCAGGCCCATGCCCGGTGCGAGGGCAATCGGGTAGTTGGCGATGATGCCCATGGTGGCCGAGCCGATGGCGGCCGCCAGACAGGTGGCGACGAACAGCGCGCCTTTGTCCATGCCGGTCGCGCCGAGGATGCTCGGGTTGACGAACAGGATGTAGGCCATCGCCAGAAAGGTCGTGACGCCCGCGAGAATCTCGGTGCGCACGTTGGTGTTGTGTGCCTTGAGTTGAAACAGCCGTTCCAGCATGTCTGGCTCCCCGGTGACGCGCCTGCGTCGTGAATGAATCGACTAGAACAGCAAAGCACAGACTGCCGAAGCGGCCCGCGGATTTTGTGCAGGTCGGAAAAAGCCGCGCATGATACCAGTCGAACGGCTTTGTGACTGCCTGCCGACGAGTGGTGTGCTTCGGCATTCTTCAGATTTTTCTGAAACAGCGCTGGACAGCGGTTAGCTGTAGATCAAATCGACTAAGTCGCGGGCAAGCCCAGCTCCCACAGGTCCGCGTCCGGCGTAAAGTCCTCTGTGATTCCTATGCCACTGGCTGGCGCCGAATCTGTGGGAGCCGGGCTTGGTCTGGGCGGCCTTCCGACGATAATGCTGTA
>NZ_JAWHNU010000007.1:170377-174735 GCF_032582135.1 Pseudomonas syringae group sp. J309-1
TGGCGCCGAATCTGTGGGAGCCGGGCTTGGTCTGGGCGGCCTTCCGACGATAATGCTGTACGCGATGGACCTGATATGCGTGGCGCCCTTATCGCGGGCAAGCCCAGCTCCCACAGCTCCGCGTCCGGCGTAAAGTCCTCTGTGATTCCTATGCCACTGGCTGGCGCCGAATCTGTGGGAGCCGGGCTTGCCCGCGATACATGAGACGCAGCCAGAAGACACACCACGCTATCGTTTATCGCCCCGATGCAGTTGAAACCAGTGAATGTCCACTGAACCCACACCCGTCAACAAACCCTGAACGATTCCAAAACTCCACGAGTCGTACCCCTTAAGACGCAGAAAAACTGCGCTGTTTGAGTACCTACCGTGAGGTTTCCATGAGTTCACCAACCCCCCAGGATTTCGCTGGCCACGCGATTAGCCTGACCCTCAACGGTCAGCCGCGACAGCTCAACGTCCAGCCTTGGACCACATTGCTCGACCTGCTTCGAGACCAGCTTGATCTGGTCGGTAGCAAGAAAGGCTGCGACCACGGCCAGTGCGGCGCGTGTACCGTTCTACGCGATGGCAAGCGCGTCAATTCCTGCCTGACCCTGGCGATCATGTGTGACGGCGCAGAGCTGACCACGATTGAAGGGCTGGCAGACGGCGAGCAACTGCACCCGATGCAACAAGCCTTCATCAAGCATGACGCCTTTCAATGCGGCTACTGCACGCCGGGGCAGATTTGCTCGGCGGTCGGCCTGGCCAATGAGGGGCGCGCCAACAGCCGTGCCGAGATCCAGGAACTGATGAGCGGCAACCTGTGCCGCTGCGGTGCCTATAGCAATATCCTGGCGGCGGTGGAAGAAGTCCTGCCGGAGCTGCGCAGCGCCCATTCAGAGACGGGTAGCTTCGAGAAAGCGGAGGGCAGCCGATGAATCCCTTTACTTATAGTCGCCCGACCAGTGTCAACGAGGCCGTGAATCTCAGCGGCGCTGCGACCCGGTTCATCGCGGGCGGTACTAACTTGCTCGATCTGATGAAAGAAAACGTCGCACGCCCCGAGCATCTGATCGACATCACCCGCTTGCCGCTGAACGACGTCAGCGAAACCGCCGACGGTGGGCTGCTCATCGGCGCGCTGGTAAGCAACGCTGATCTGGCGTGGCATCCATTGATCGAGCAACGCTACCCGCTACTGTCCCAGGCCGTATTGGCCGGAGCATCGCCACAGCTTCGCAACATGGCGAGCACGGGCGGCAACCTGCTGCAGCGCACCCGTTGCTATTACTTCTATGACTCCACTGTGCCGTGCAACAAGCGCGAGCCTGGCAGCGGATGCCCGGCGCGCGACGGCCTGAACCGTATCCACGCGATCCTTGGGGCCAGCGACGAATGCGTCGCGACTCATCCTTCGGACATGTGCGTAGCCCTTGCCGCACTTGAGGCTGTTGTCCATGTTCAGGGGCGCGCAGGACAGCGCACCATCGAGTTTGCCGACTTCCATCGTCTGCCCGGCGATGCGCCTCAGCGTGATAACCAATTGGCTGATGACGAGTTGATTACCGCAATCGAACTCCCGCGCCCCAGCTTCGCGGGTCAGGGCAAGTACCTGAAAATCCGTGATCGGGCTTCCTACGCCTTTGCGCTGATCTCGGTTGCGGCTTCCCTTGAGCTTGATGGCGATGTCATTCGTAACGTGCGTCTGGCGCTGGGCGGTGTCGCTCACAAGCCGTGGCGTGACAAGGTTGTAGAGCAAATGCTGGTAGGCAAGCCGGTGTCCCGCGAGAACTTCGCAGCCGCCGCCGATGCACTGCTGGCCGATGCCGAGCCGCTTGAACACAACGCTTTTAAAGTCAAACTGGCACGTCGGGCGATCATTCGTACCCTCAGCGATGCCGCGGTCGATGCAGCCGCCACAGGAGGAAGCGCCCAATGAATACGTCTGTTTCGCCACTGGGCCAAGCGCTTGATCGCGTCGATGGCAAGCTTAAGGTTACCGGTCAGGCACGTTATGCCGGTGAGTATCCGGAAACCGGTCTGCTGCATGGCAGCGTGGTCTCCAGCACCATCGCTCGCGGTCGTGTGACGCACATCGACATCACCGAAGCCCTGCGCGTGCCGGGCGTTGTGATGGTGCTTGATCACAAGAACCGTCCCAAGCTCGCCAGTTACGACGAGAACTATGAAGACGCCGACTCGGCAGACGGCTCGCCATTTCGTCCGCTGTATAACGATCGCGTGCTGTACAGCGGCCAGCCACTTGCGCTTGTCGTGGCTGAAACCCTTGAGCTGGCGCGTTACGCCGGTTCTCTGGTGCGTATCGAATATTTGGTCGAGGCTCATGAAACCGATCTGCTGGAGGTGCAGGGCGACAGCTACGCCGCGCCGGCCGAACTGCCCGCGCCGCGCGGTGACTTTCAGGCGGGGTTTGCCAATTCCGCACTGACCGTCGATGCCCATTACAGCACGCCGGTCGAGCATCACAACCCGATGGAGCCACATGCTTCGACGGTGTTTTACAAGGACGATGGCAGTCTGCAGGTTCATGACAAGACCCAAGGGCCGCAAAACTGTCAGGACTATCTGCACAACGTGTTCGGCATCGCGAAAGACAAGATTCAGGTGCTGGCGGCCTTTGTCGGCGGAGCGTTCGGTTCCGGGCTGCGTCCGCAGTATCAGCTGCCGTTGGCGGTTATGGCTGCGCTGGAGCTCAAGCGCTCAGTGCGCGTCACACTGACCCGGCAGCAGATGTTCACCTTTGGTTATCGTCCGCGCACGTTGCAGCACCTTCGCTTAGGTGCAGCAGCCGACGGCCGGTTGATGGCGGTTGGGCACGGTGCAATCGGTCAGACGTCCCGCTTTGAGGATTTCAGCGAGCACGTCGTGGAATGGAGCGGCATGCTCTACAAGTGCGACAACGTTGAACTCACTTACAAGTTGGCACCGCTGGACGTTTACACCCCACTGGACATGCGTGCGCCAGGCGCTGCCTTGGGGCTGATCGGCCTGGAGTGCGCCATGGATGAACTGGCTATCGCCTTGGCAATGGACCCGGTGCAGCTGCGTCAGGTCAATTTCGCTGATCGCAATGGCAACGAAGACAAGCCGTATTCCAGCAAACAGTTGCAGGCTTGTTATACCCAGGGCGCAGATCGTTTTGGCTGGAGCCATCGCAATCCTGAGCCGCGCAGCATGCGTGAAGGCCGTCAATTGATCGGCTGGGGCATGGCGGGCGGTGTCTGGGAGGCGATGCAGATGAAAGCCAGTGCCAAAGCGCACATCGACGCACAGGGCAAATTGACCGTCAGCAGTGCGACAACCGATATCGGCACCGGCACTTACACGGTGATGACGCAGATCGCGGCCGAAGCAGCGGGCGTTGCTGTTGAAGACACCACTTTTGTGCTGGGGGATTCGTCGTTGCCAACCGCGCCCTTGCAGGGTGGTTCTTTCACGGTTTCATCCGTGGGCACTGCCGTGCAACAAGCTAGCAAGGCGTTGCGTGAGAAGTTGTTCACCGCAGCGGGTCAGATCGACGCGAAGTTCTTCGCCGCGAAAGTCGAGCAAATGACCGTGGCTGATGGATACGTTTCGCTGGGCGATCACCGGTTGGCACTGAGTGAAGTGCTGAGCAGTTGGCCTGATGGTTTGCAGGTACAGGTCGACGCCGAGCCTGATGCGAAGCGCGAAGGCTATTCGACCGCTACACACTCGGCGGTATTCGTTGAGGTGCAGGTTGATGAAGATTTGGGCACGATTCGCGTCAGCCGGGTGGTCAGCGCAGTGGCAGCAGGCCGAGTGGTCAACCCGAAAATGGCTCGCAGCCAGATCCTTGGCGGCGTGGTCTGGGGGCTGGGCATGGCACTGCAGGAAGAAACCCAGAGTGACCATAAACTGGGCCGCTTCATGAACCACAGCCTCGCCGAGTACCACATCCCGGTTAACGCCGATATCAACGACATCGACGTGATTTTTGTTGAAGAGAACGACGATATCGTTAACGCGCTGGGCTCAAAAGGCGTGGGCGAGATTGGCATCGTCGGCGTCGCGGCGGCAGTCGCCAATGCGATTTACCATGCAACCGGCAAGCGGGTTCGGGACTTCCCGATAACGCTGGATAAGGTGCTCTGACCACATCCCCCCTTTGCAAACTCGCAACTTTGTGGGAGCTAAGCTTGCCGACGATAAACGATAACGCGGTATGTCTTTAATCTGCGTCTCATGCATCGCGGGCAAGCCCGGCTCCTATCAAACATCACTCCAATAATGGATTTGAAACGCGGACCTTGTACAAGGAGCTAACTTGTTGGCGAAGCGGAATTTCTGACGATGCGGGTCCGACGTCTCGCCAACAAGTTGGCTCCTACAGG
>NZ_JAWHNU010000008.1:0-126697 GCF_032582135.1 Pseudomonas syringae group sp. J309-1
TGCTTTGGGAGCAGGATGTCAGGAGTTCGAATCCCCTTACCCCGACCAAACACTGTTGTGGCTGTATCTTTAGGACCTTGATGGGTGTACGTGTCTCAGTTGAGGCAGGCTTTACCTATGAGGGGTCTTATACCCAAAAAAGCAGCCGTCTGTCGCGAAACATAGCGTCAGCAAGCTGTGATGTCAAATTGGAGCGCCCCGTACCGAGCGAAAGCTTGTGTATGGGGCGTTTTTTTTTGCAAAAATGCTGTGCTGTGCGTGTATCGGCCCATATACAGCAGTCATTAGGCCTGATAACTGAATATTCGGCAGTGCGAAGCATCTCCGGATAATGGCAGTTTGAGTATTTTACAAATCTCTAATGCAGTTGGTAATCCTGGCCTGCCGATCAATCCGGTCAGGTCCACCACTTCAGGGCGTAGATGCCGAGCATATTGGCTTGGGACAGGTCTGATCCTGGATCACTGGTTCAGCATCAGTTCCTGGGCCTGCAATGTTGTTCTGTACCCGCCTGGTGAATTCCCCCAAGCTTCTCAGCAGATCTTCCTGACTGGAGTAGCCTTACGGCAACTGGCTGACTGCGGTGTAGCGGTCGCCAACGGGCGAGGGCGTATCGTCGTGGTTCACTGTCCGGATATCTGGAGCAGTCGATGGGCTCATGGTCAAGACCTGTGCAAGCAGTGTGCGGGGCTCGGCCAGCTAAGCTATCGGCTTCTGTAGTGGTTTCGCGAGTCGTTGTTGACTGAGTCAAATAATTGACTAGCATATAACGACGCAGCTGGCAAGTGAGATCGAGCTGCTGTCGCACCAGTGGACGCCTGCCTAATCAGCGCAAGATGTGCTCGCCGTTCGCTTACGATGTGGTGGGCCACTTCTTCACTCAAGCATGGGACGAAGAAAACTTCTTTCATAGCTCACGATCAACTTCAACGCCGTCGCCTCTTCCACCAGGCGCATACACTCCTCATCCTGCGCAGCGTGATCGCGATACCGTTCGTAATCCGCGAGGGTAAGCGGCCCATGGGATCGTTTGGAGATGCCTATTACCGGCTGTACGCCGCCAATCAGTTTGCTGGTCGATCGATGAAAGCGCCAATTATGCAACTATGCCTTCTCGATGGGGATAGTCAATCTCGACCTAGCATTTCGCGTACGTCGCTGTAACGAAAATGCGTGCTTTGCAGGACCGAAGGGGCAAGGTAAGCCTTCAGCTGGCAGGGAGCAGACTGAGCTGGCATAACGACCTCTGCTGGAACTGGAGTCGCTTTTGCAGCACATTGCGACAGCTGCCGGTTTTGCCTTCTGACCTCAGCCAAGGTGAGGAGTGGTTGCTTGTCCATCGCCCTCCTGCTCTTGGATTTATGGAACTGGCCAGATGATTTTGCCGGACGAATACGTTGCATTTCCCCGGATCAACTCCAGCGGTGACTAAGGCCTGCTCCGCGTGCGGTGCCGAAGTTCTCGCCGAGTCGGATGGCGACGTAGCGCTGGCCATCAATAAGGCCGAATAACGGAAAATTGCTTAACTCGCTTATGCTGCCGGAACTTCAACACTCGTAGGGCAAAGAACGCGTTGTCGTGGGGCTGCTAAGTCGTTAGCTGCCTGAGGCCTTCCATAAAGGTACCCCTGAGCATAATGACAGCCATTCTGCGCTAGCCATTCTGGCAGGTCGGGCAAGTGAAAATCCTCAATACCTTCAGCGGTCACTCTCATCTGGAGGCTTTGAGCCATTCCCAAGATTGCCTCTACCATAGGTAAATGCTCAAGCTTGCCGGCTTCAAAAAAAGACCGGTCAATCTTGATCTTGTCGATGGACAGCCGCGTCAAATGATACAGGCCTGAATAGCCCATTCCAAAGTCATCAAGGGCTACAACAATGCCGTACGCGTGGAGCTGACTGAGGTTTTGTTGTGCGGCTTCGAGGTTTCCTACAAGAGCCTCCTCAGTTATTTCGACCTCAAAACGTTCGAATGGAAATTTCTCTTGCCGAAGCTGATCCAAAAGGCAATCAGGAAACGACTCATCGGTAACCATGGCAGCGCTGACGTTAAGCGATAAATGCAGCGAGCCATCCCACGCCCTGGCCGCTTGGCAGGCTTGCTTAACTAACGAGCGCGTCATGACCGGAATGAGCCCCAGGCGCTCGAGTTGCGGTATAAAGTCCGCCGGCATTCCTGTGGTGCCATCATCCTTGATCCAGCGAGCAAGAATTTCGTAACCCACAACTGTTTGCGAAGGCAGGGCCACAATTGGCTGATAGAAGGGAACAATTTCCTCTTTTTCCACGGCCATGATCAGTGCAGCCTCAAGATCTTGCTGAGCCAACCTCTCTTGTTCGTACGCACAGTCGTAAAAATTAAAGGAAGAACGGCCACTATGTTTGCCCCTGTACATTGCGGCATCCGCATAATGCAGCAGCATTGAAGATTCCTGTGAGTCTGTCCATGAGCGTGCCACACCAACTGTCGCCCCAAGTGGAGTTGGTATGGACACCTCTGGCATAGGCGCGCCTAACAGAGCGATCGTCGTCTGCGCGATCTGAGTCAGCTCGCTTTGATCTTTTTGCCCCATGAGCAGGAGGCAGAACTCATCGCCGCCCAGCCGTACGGCCATGCCTTCGTGTTGATTGGCAATGCCCTGTAGCCTTCGAGCCGCTTCAACCAGGGTTGCATCACCGACTGAATGCCCGTGCTCGTCGTTTATAGCCTTGAAGTGATCGAGGTCAATCAGCATTATCGTCAGAGGTTTGTGCCGAGCGAGTTGCTCGCGCAATGCTTCCATGAATACTCGGCGATTGGTCAGACCGGTCAAAGAATCGTTATTGGCAAGATGTTCAGTTTGAGCTTGGAGTCGCAACAAACGGCGATGAGTTTTTTGGGTGTTGGAGACCATGTGCTTGAGCACAACACTTGGTACGATCATCGCAATAAGCGAAAAGCTTGTTGAAGTCAGAACAAACCGCCATCGCTCGCCATCTTCAAAATTGCCATCGTATGGTAGCCCCAACCAAAGCATCGCATAGGCCTCGAGTTCGAACTCCCAGAGGGTGGCGAGACCGACCACTGTCAGCAGGGTTGTGAGTAGCAGCAAATGTAAGTGATAACGGTTGGTACGCAGCAAATCGGTCATCGGAGGCCTCGCAGGGCCAGGTTGGCCTGAGTAATATCATACAGCCATCATGCGTAAGTGCCTGTACCGCTGATCGCATCTCTGGATGCATGTGGTCGACAATTTTTTGAGACCTGTTCCCAATCCCGGGGGCAGAGAAATCCGAATACAAAATCCTGATGGTTCCTAAAGCCCTTTTCGGCCGGAGACTGAGCTTTCGTTTTTCATTTCAGGTTTTAGGTTGTGCTACTGTGGTCGGTCTAGTAGCGCGGAAAATCGCGCGTCGCACTGGATGATCGTGTAGTTAATATCCACTGAAAACGTGACCATCTCGGCATCCCGCCTGGCCCGAATTTGACGCGGGGTCGCCAGTTCAGCTTCTTGCTGGGGCTAGCGTTTCTGAGTTACGTATTGAACATTGCGGTCACCTAAGGTCCTAGGGAGCGGCCCCCCCCATTGGCAGCTTTCACAACCACAAAATCATGCTAGCTGGTGAAGTAGCACGAATTAGTGCTGAAAATTGCGGCCTAGCTGTGTCGCGCATTCTGGAGCTATTGATCGACCTTGCCTTAAGGTTGGGGCAGTGGTCATCTTCCCAGCAGGTCCCAAGAAAGCTACTCGCCGCTGTGAGGGTAGGGGAGGTTCGACTTTTAAGCACCTGGCCGTCAAAAGTCGAAATGTCGTAATGGGTGACACAGCTTATGGTGAAGCCTCATAAGCGGCGACTTCAACAGGGTCATTAGTCTTTGGCGGCCGCCGGATCAAGTTCTTTAGCGCCTGGAGTATTGAAGAAGCCCCTTACAATCTGGACAAGCTTCTTGGTATCGATTTTTTGGTTACAGATGTAGGCTTGTCAGGTATGAACAGTCGGCAATTGGCCGAGATCGTTCAGCAGTCACATTCCCAGTTGCCTGTTTTGTTCCTCTCCGGTTAAGAAGAGGGGGCCAAAACCAGAACCGATTACCTCGACCGAATATGCACCTGCTAACTAAGTCATTTCCCTTGGAACTCTTGGCTACCACTGTTGCGCGCATTTTGAAATCGTTAAGCTATTTTGATATCACGGTATAGTGAGTCCAAGGCAACCAGAAGAACCTTGGAATATTCACGCAGAGAATTCTAAGATGAAACGCGAGCCGGGGAGTGCGTTCTGCCATTGAGGTTCACCTCCCAGATGCCGACTCAGGCGAGAGATCAGTTTCATGCCTAGGCTGGCAGGTTTCCTTTGCTGCCAATCCTCAGGTAACCCCGGACCATGATCGCGTACTTCCAGTCGTAGACGATCGCCGCTGGGCTTGATGCTGATGCTTACATCGCCAGATTTTTGTGGAAAGGCGTATTTCACTGCATTGGTGACCAACTCGTTCACCAGCAGGCCCAGAGGAATCGCGTCATCTGTAGGAATCATTACAGGAGGAGCTTCATACGTCAGGATGTTGGTCGACGCAGAATTGCTAAATTTCTCGCAAAGCTCCTCCAGGAAATCCTCCAGATTCAGGCTGCGTACTTCGCCTGTTTGCCATAGCCGGTCATGCAGCTGCGCAATGGTCAACACCCGGGTTTCTGCATCGCTGAGAGCTTGTCGCGCCTCTGTGGACGATGAGCTGTTGCTCTGCACGCGCAGCAACCCTGCCACAATGGCCAAGCTGTTCTTGACCCGATGGCTGACCTCCTGCGTCAGCACATGCTGATGCTCCAAGGGTTGCCGTAATTGCTCTTCGTTAGCCCGCAGTGCGTCTTCAAACCGCTGACGCTCCAACGCGACGCCTAAGAGATTGGCAAAGGTCTGCATAAATGCCAGATCAGCGTCAGTGAATCGACCATCGAGCGGACTGTCCACTTCCAGTACGCCATAGGGCTCATCCGCGACTAGTAAAACCACGTTGATCGCTCGTTTCACTTCGTGATCAGCCAGGATGTGTGGTGTGCGAAAACGGGCTTCTGCCTGCAGGTGGTTGGAAATGACCGCTCGTCTTGTTTGAAAAGCGAAACCCGCCGGGCTTTCTAGATCGGCTCCTGAGCGTGCATGCCCTACGTATCCAGGTTTCCAGCCCACACCAGCGATCATTAAAAAGTCGCCCTCTTCCGGGTGAAAGGCCATGACCTTGCACAACAAGGTGGACATGCCCTCTGCGCACAGGCGGGTAGCCTCCTGAAGCAATGCCCCTGCGTCATGGGTTTTCAAAGCGAGCAGCCCAAAATCTGCCGTCAGCTGCTGTTGACGGAGTCGGTAGGCCAATTCTTCGGCGTTTGCTGCTCCTTGCTCAGGGGGAACTGGGGCAGCATGAGAGTGATCAGCGGACATCTACGATTTCTACGACATGGATTCACTTCGTTTTGACCGAGAGCCTTTGTCATGGCTGTCCAGATCTGGCCGAGGAGGTAGCAGTGAAGCTAACAACCAACGAATGCGCCAGATTCTAAGGTGATAAGACTAGCGCCGTAAATCCCTGGAAAATGGCCCTCCGCTCGAACCGTGGTATTTAGAAGGGGTCTGATAGTCAGTATTCGTTTAACTTATACAGCTTCGGTATCCGCCATACATCTGACGCAACTTTACACAGCACTTGATCGAAAAGTCCTCCCTACTCCTTTGGATTACGACGGTATGCTCATTCCACCTCCTGATGAATTCGTTTCCTCCTCAATGGGGGAGCTATATTCGGACGTTCCACCCATGATCGGTGGGGGCCAAATGGGTGACCTGGTGAGAGGAACAGATTGGTCGCGCAGCTCGTTGGGCGGTTACGACAGCTGGCCCGGCTCTCTGCGCACGGCACTGTCGCTGGTGTTGAATGCCAAAGGCATCGCTGCTCTGTATTGGGGAGAACAGCAATGGCTTCTGTACAATGATGCCTATGGGCTTGCATTAGGAGACCGGCATCCTTTGGCTTTCGGACGACCGATGCCTGAGGTTCTGACTGACATCGGCCCCGTCCTCGGCCCTCAAGTTGCCGAAGTCCTTAGAACGGGTAAAGGGTTTGCCATCGAAAAACTGTCCATGATCATGAACCGGCATGGGCAAGATGAAGAGACCGTCTGGACCTACAGCTTTTCACCTATACAAGGCGAGAGTGGCGGGTTTGTCGGCGTCCTGCTTCTGGCTACCGAAATGACTCAGCAGGTATTAGCCGATCGCGAAAGAGATAAAGCCGAAGAGGCTCGGGCTGCAGCGGTTTTACAGTTGGAGCAACTCAATGCTCGGCTCGAAGCTGAGGTGACTCAACGCACCGAGGATCGAAACCGTCTCTGGTTACTGTCTTCTGACATCATGCTCCGGTGTACATTTGAAGGATTGATTACTGCCGTGAACCCCGCGTGGACCGCCTTGTTAGGTTGGGACGAATCAGAGTTGGTGGGGCAAACACTTCTTGAACTAATTCACCCAGACGACATAGAGCACACGCTCAGAGGGACTCGCATGTCTGCTGATGGGCATGCTTTCTCACGGTTCGATAACCGATATCGTCACAAAGACGGCAGCTACCGATGGATATCGTGGTCGACCCAGCCCGATGAACAGCAAATCAATGCCGTGGGACGTGATTTCACGGCTGAGCACGACGCCGCACAGGCACTGTCTACAGCAGAAGAAGCCTTGCGGCAATCTCAGAAACTCGAAGCCATTGGTCAGCTCACTGGCGGCGTAGCCCACGACTTCAACAACTTGTTAACGGTCATCAAATCCTCTGCGGATCTGCTCAAACGGCCTGACCTTGCCGACGAGCGTCGGGCTCGGTATGTGTCCGCTATCTCGGACACGGTTGAACGAGCGGCAAAGGTGACCGCACAGCTTCTGGCCTTTGCTAGGCGACAAGCATTGAAACCTGCAGTGTTTGTTGCCTGTGACGGGGTAAGAGCCTTGGCAGGGATGATAGAGACGATGGTGGGGGCTCAGATACAAATCACTCTCGATCTGCCCGAGCAAAATCATTTCATCCGTGCCGACCCTAGTCAGTTTGATACCGCATTGGTGAATATGGCTCTCAACGCTCGTGATGCCATGCAAGGCCAGGGGAGTCTCACATTGCGAGTCTACGCTGCAGAGCAATTGCCCGCCGTGCGAACGCATCCTGCCATTGCCGGCGATTACGTTGCTGTTTCGATCAGTGACACCGGCTGCGGTATACCGCCACAAAATCTGGGGCACATTTTTGAGCCGTTCTACACCACCAAAGGTGTAGGGAAAGGAACCGGGCTTGGACTTTCCCAAGTCTTTGGTTTCGCGAAACAATCGGGCGGGGAAATCGTAGTGACAAGTGTGATTGGCCAGGGCAGCACATTCACTCTGTATTTGCCTCGCGTAGTCCAGCCAGGTGAACCTCTAAAGGCTCATGCTCCTGTTTCGCTCATTAACGGTCATGGGACCACCGTGTTAGTGGTCGAAGACAATGTAGATGTGGGCACCTTCACGGTTCAATTGCTTACTGACCTCGACTACGTACCATTCCTGGCAATCAACGCCCAAGAAGCACTCGCTGAATTGGCAAAGGATGCTCGCCGATTTGATATCGTGTTCTCTGACGTGGTTATGCCAGGCATGAGCGGAATCGATTTAGGGCAAGAAATTCATCGCTTGTACCCAGATTTGCCGGTGGTGCTAGCGACCGGATACAGTCACGAGCTCGCTAAGAATGGCACCTTGGGGTTTGAGATATTGCATAAGCCCTACTCTGTAGAACAGCTATCGAGTGTGCTTCAACAGGTAATTAGCGTGAAAAAGCAAGGAGCGCTATTCCCATAATTCCGGTTTCATCGAACGAAGAGCCCGTCAGTGGTCTAGTGGTTATAATCTATGGCGATGCTTTGATGCATCGGTTGCTTATCATTAGCAGTTAATTAACGCGTCCCGAAACACTTTCAAACATCGCCCAATTGACCGTATTTGAGAGCATTGCGCCATAAGTAGCAAGTTAGGAGGATCGTCTATCGGAAGTGGTCGCGGGACCTGCAAGTGTGGGGGCACGAACAAATCTGTGCGTTCTTGTTGAGCGTACTGAACACGAATATCGTAGCGCACAACTTGTTCGTGCCTCAAGAAATGACTCGCGCCCAGTCGACTGGATGGGCGAGAGAGCTGGTGCAGCCCGGTGCCAAGCGACAGTTCCGCCGGAGCGCCGCCGCCTCCTCCACGGCGTTGAAAAAGAACAAGGCAACCGCCCGCAAGCCAATGAGGCTTGCATTTCACCCCGAGGACTTATTATGAAAGCCATACACATTCAGAACTACAAGGACACCCCGACCCTACAGGAGACGCCGATCCCTAACATCGCCCATGACCAGGTGTTGGTGCGGGTCTAGGCAGCGGCGCTCAACCCGCTCGATCAGTATGTGGTCGCCGGCGCGGTGGCCGATTACTTCCCGGTCTCTCTTCCCTATACCGTGGCGAGCGACTTCGCCGGCGTCGTCGAGCATGTCGGTTCTTCGGTGACCCAGTGGAAGGTCGGAGATGCCGTGATTGCCTGGAATGCGCCGGCCGCGGGAGGTGGTTTGGCAGAATTAGCGGCAGTGCCTGCAGCTTCCTGCGTCGCACTTCCCACTACTTTGCAGGCGTTTGAGGGAGCAGGTATTCCGACCGCAGCCAGCACGGCGTGGCACGCACTGTTCTCAATAGCGCAACTCAAGGCTGGCGAGACCGTCTTGATCCATGGCGCTGCCGGCGGCGTTGGTACCTTCGCGGTGCAGTTCGCGCACAAGATCGGCGCGCATGTGGTGGCAACCACGAGCGGGGACGCGGTGGCGCTGGTTCGCCAGTTGGGTGCCGCGCAGGTGATCGACTACACGGCAGAAGATTTCGCCACGATCGCCTCGAACGTGGACGTCGTGATCGATCTCATCGGCGGGGAAGTGCAGAGCAAGTCTTATGGAATACTGCGCAAAGGCGGCCGGCTGATTTCCACCGTAGCAACGCCGGACGAAGCCCTCGCTGCAGAACGCGGCGTAACAGCGAATATGCTGTTCGTTCCGGCATACCACGACCGGCTCGGCGAGGTCGTGCAGGCTATCGTGGAGAAGGGCATCAAGGTCGTTGTTGGTCGGCGCCTGCTCAGCGAGGCTGAACAAGCCTGGGGAAAGGTCGCAGTACACTCACGCGGAAAAACCATCATCACCATCGAATAGTACCGGCAGATGGTGCATGGACCGGCCCAATTGCTCTGAGAACCGACACGCGCAACGAGCCTATCCGCTGATCGGCAGCGGCCAGCAGTGTCTGAGCGACGATCAGGCTGGACTGCGCGGCCAACATGTGGAGGCAGCCCATCGAGCTGTCCCGGCAGTGCTGATCATTGCCGTGGCATCGTTCGTGATACTGCTGATGTTTGTCTCGAAGATGCCGGGAACTTGCAGAATGCTTGCCGGCTTCGGTGATGCAGAGGAATAACTCACGGCTTGACTCCGGCTTTATTGAGCCACCCGACGACCAGAGCACTCGCTAAAACGACCAGGGGAGCGACTGCGTGGGTGAACTCACCGTGCAGCAACACCGTGCCAGCAGCGCCGACCATTACTGCGGCACCCAGCACAGCACCCCAGAACCGCAGCGACTTGATGGCCAGAAGAATGGCTGCGCCCAATTCCAGTACCCCAGTCACGTAGTGGAACCAACTGGGGTAGCCCCATCGGGCGTAATCGGCAGCAATCTCTGGGGGAAGGAGGATGTTGCCGATTGAGCCAACCAGAAAAAAGGTAGCGAGAAGAAAAGCCAGGACGGCTTTCCAGGAAAAATTAGCCATGTTCATGAGTAATCCTTTTGACCTGTGCGCCGTGAAGAAAAGTGGAGACTGCGTCATTGACAATTGCGTCAAGCTGGTCGGCCGGCAGGGGCTGCGGGTCGAGACCAGCGAGCGCTCGCAGTTGAGCCTCCATCACCACTAAATTGACGAACTGCTGCGCAAGCGTTCGCGCCGGCAGTTCGGTGCGCAGCGCATTAGTACGGTTGCCTTGGTGGGCCTTGACCCATGCCGTCAGGATCTCAGTCCCCTTGAAGTGGCCAGCGTGCAAAACAGCTTGCGCAAGCTCGGGAAAGCGCTTGCCCTCGGCAACCATCAGTCGATGCAATTCCAACGTACGCGGTTGCAAGACCGTCTGCAGAAGCTGGCGCCCGAAGCTGGACAAGCCGTCGCGTACTTCGTCTTCTGCAATGTTCAGCTCCTCCAACGGCTTCGCAAGCTCGGCGCAAAGTTGCTGGACCACTTCGATGAACAGTCCCTCTTTGCCGCCGAAGTGGCTGTAGACATTGCGGCGCGATCCTCCGACGCGGGCGATGACGTCATCCACTGCCACCGACTCGAATCCTCGTTCCAGAAACAGTTCGGCGGCAACGTCCGTGAGATCACGAAGACGCTGCGCCCCCTTGGCCGTTCTGTGGTTAGGGGATGCTACGGGTTGCTGCTGTGCCATGAGATCTCCTTGGTACACTCTAAAAAGGTACGGTAATATACCAGACCAATCGGGATTTAACCATTCTTCAAGGTTTTAACCAAGGAGGATGGAAGATGTCTTCGGTGAAATCGACGGAGCGCATCGAATGGAGCTGGGCTACGGTGAACAGCCGTGATGATCGCTGGACGTTGTTGTGGATCCTAGTTTTCGGCAAACCAACTTCAACGGTCAGAACTTTGTACCCGCTCGCTGCGTCTATCGCTGATGGATCGTTCTATGCCGCTGCTATATTGATGGTCTGGTTTCGCTCGTTTGCCGCGATGCGCAAGAGGCGGTCCGCATAACAACCTACATGAATCGCTTTGATCCGGAAACGGGGATAGTCCAGATGTGCGATGATTGCTGTGGCCCAGCCAGGACTTTAATCGACCCAGGCTGTGTGAAAACTCTCGTAATTGTCTAATCTTCTGATCGTGGAGATCGTAGCGGGGACGATCATGAAGCGATTTATTGAAGGTGAGGCTCGGACGCAAGTCACCTTGCTGCCGGAGTGTCTGGACGATTACGTAGCCGAAGAAAATCCAGTGCGCGTGGTCGATGTTTTCGTCGATGAACTCGACCTGGGCGCACTTGGTTTTGAGGGCGTCGATCCTGCCGCAACTGGTCGTCCGGCCTATTACCCGGCGGTGTTGCTGAAGATCTGTGTCTACGGCTATCTCAATCGGATTCAGTCCAGCCGCCGACTTGAGCGTGAGGCCGAGCGCAACGTCGAGTTGATGTGGCTAACGGGGCGTTTGGCTCCGGACTTCAAAACCATTGCCGACTTTCGCAAAGACAACGGCAAAGCCATTCGCAGCTTATGCCGCCATTTCGTAGTTCTTTGCCGCAACCTCAATCTCTTCTCCCAGTCGATCATCGCCATCGACGGCAGCAAATACAAAGCCGTCAATAATCGCGACCGCAATTTCGCTCAGGCAAGGTGAAAGCCCTCATGCAGCAGATCGAGCAGAGCATTGATCGATATCTGGCGGCGATGGATTCGGCGGATCGGGCAACGCCCGAAGTGACCGATGCCAAAGCAGAGCGGCTTAAGGAAAAGATAGAAACACTAAAAAAGCAGATGCAGAAACTCAAGGACATCGAGGCGCAGCTTCACGAAAGTCCAGACCAGCAGATTTCCCTCTCAGACCCAGATGCACGCTCAATTGCCACGAGCGGCCGAGGCACCGAAACGGTTGGCTACAACGTACAAACAGCTGTCGATGACAAACACCATCTAATCGTTGCCTATGAGGTGACCAACGTTGCTAATGATCGTGGGCAACTGAGCAATATGGCGAACCAATCGCGTGAAGAAGTCAGGGCTGAATCGCTAACGGTGGTGGCCGACCGAGGCTATTACAAAGTTCTGGAAATCCATGCTTGCGAGCAAGCTGGCATCACTACCTTCGTACCGAAACCCCTCACATCTGGCAGCAAAGCCGAAGGGCGATTTGGCAAACAGGATTTCATCTATCTTATTGCGTCGGACGAGTATCGATCCCCTGCGAGGCAGCTACTGACCAGGCGGCATTCGTTGATGGAAGACGGCATGTTATTGCATTGTTACTACTTCTCGGGCTGCCAGTCCTGCTCAATGCAAAAGCAATGTACGACGGGTAAGGAGCGCCGTGTGAAGCGCTGGGAACATGAGGCGGTAATCGACGCGATGCAGGTTCGGTTGGAACATGACCCGGGGAAGATGAAGGTTCGCCGCCAGACTGTTGAGCAT
This sequence comes from Pseudomonas syringae group sp. J309-1, assembly GCF_032582135.1. Classification (NCBI taxonomy): domain Bacteria; kingdom Pseudomonadati; phylum Pseudomonadota; class Gammaproteobacteria; order Pseudomonadales; family Pseudomonadaceae; genus Pseudomonas; species Pseudomonas syringae group sp. J309-1. The sequence continues at coordinate 12,264 of NZ_JAWHNU010000008.1, forward strand.
CCTTTTGGAACGCTCAAATATTGGATGGGAGCCACCCACTTTCTGACCAAAAAACTTCAGCGGGTAAGTACCGAAATGAGTCTTCATGTACTCGCCTACAACCTCAAACGAATGATGAGCATCTTCGGCATAGTAGAAGTGCTTGAGGCGATCAGGACCTAAATCCAGTCACTTGCTCGCCAGTTAGTAACCGTTTGGGCCGCTGACGCGGCCCAAACAGCATTACGAACGTCTATCTAGCTGACTAAGGCAATTCGGGCTTCCGTCTTCTGGTTGCCTCAGACAACGCCCGTGGTTCTCAACTTTCGACCGACGTATTCAGTGCGTTTTCACACAGCCTGGACCCATAGCTGCCGGTCAGTACCGGCAGCAATCGGCCAGGAGCGGTCAAGGTTGCCGCCGACGAGGCTAGAGCCTCGATTTCAAAGGAATATTCAGCCTCCGGCGAGGCAAGTCACAGCTTAAGTATACCTATATGATCTAAGTCTATAGGCTCTCCATAGCGAAGCTGGAGTAGTGAATGGATATCCTTAAACATAAGGTCATAGTCCTGATGTCGACGCATGATCAAACTTTTTGAAACTGGAATCCCATTCTTTGCAAGCAGACGGTTAAGTGGGCTTGCGAAGTTGAAGGCGGTATCGCGGTGAAGTTCAAATGCCCCAGAGAATATATACCCATTGATTTTCCCGCTCACCTCGAAGCAAAGGATGGATTCGTAGTCCGAACTGACTTGTTTCCGATACCGAACATGGACGCAGTACAAAGCTTCAGCATCACCTCTCTCGACCCCACTGAAACGATAGTATCCAGGCTCAAACATATTAACCCTCGCTATGGTTAGTAAATATTGCATCGCCCTCTATTCCTTTATAGTGATATCATTTCAAGTGTCAAGAGTTGATCTGTGTCAATATGCCACGCTAATGTCGAGCGGACACCATTGACTTCCCCTCAAAAAAGTGAATTATAATGATAAGTAAGAATCCAGTAATAAGCTAGCTAGATAAAAGCGACCATAGTCATCCAGTGAGTCCGCGGGGACTAGCGGGGACCAAACTGTATTATTAGTAATTCATCTGGTGCTCACAGTGTTTCGATTAGCCCTAAGTTTTATGGCCGTGGTGAAATTGCGCCTAATCTAGTAGGCGATGCTGAATTTAGAGTCCTTAATCGGTAGGCGATTGGGAAATAACGCAGTTACTGTTGGATAGAAGCATGCCAATCCATACTACAATTTGTGACGAGCGACTAGATCACCTTCCACCTGAACACATTAAGTGAGCATCATATGACAGAGCAAGCATCACCAGAGCATCCCACTACTATCCGTTTTCCTAGAGGATTAATAGTTGCTGGCGTAGCCTTGACTATAATCCTGTTGTTACCAGTTCCTGAGCAGTTGCCAGCTGCAGGGTTTCGGATGTTGGCTATATTAGTCTTTGCGGTGGTCGTTTGGGTCACCGAAGCCGTTTCATATGAAGCCAGCGCGATCATGATTACCTCCCTGATGGCAATTCTCATCGGTACAGCCCCTACCCTGCAGGATCCACTGCAGACGTACGGATCATCTGCCGGGATATCGATGGCACTCAGTGGGTTCGCTAATCCAGCGCTTGCATTGGTAGTAGGGGCATTGTTCATCGCCGCTGCGATGACCCACACAGGTTTGGATAAACGTATAGCTTTGGTAACCCTGACAAAAGTAGGTGCGAGTACTCGGCGTATTTTGTTTGGTGCGATGGTTGTAATCGTTCTGCTCAGCCTTGTTGTGCCAAGCGCGACAGCCCGCAGTGCCTGTGTCGTGCCAATCATGATGGGAGTCATCGCGGCTTTTGGCGTTGCAAAGCGGTCCAATATTGCCGCGGGCATCATGATTATTGTGGCGCAGGGTACAAGTATCTGGAACATTGGAATCCAAACTGCCGCCGCTCAGAACCTACTGACTATTGGGTTCATGGACAAAATGCTGGGCCAACGTGTCTCCTGGATCGACTGGTTGATCGCCGGTGCCCCGTGGGCTGTAATCATGTCTGCCGTGCTCATTATGTTGGTACTGAAACTGCTGCCGCCCGAAAGTGATACCGTTCCAGGGGGAATCTCAGCCGTTAACCAAAATCTGGCCGCTCTCGGGCCTATGACAGCTGCGCAAAAAAGACTCGGAATGGTGTCCTTGTTTTTGCTGATGGCTTGGGCGACAGAGGGCAGATTGCACCCTTTTGACACTACTTCGACGACCTATGCGGGGCTGGTGATCTTGTTGCTGCCCCGTTTTGGGGTCATGACATGGAAAGACGTGCAAGCGCGTATCCCTTGGGGAACAGTAATTGTATTTGGTGTAGGTATCAGCTTGGGTTCTGCCCTATTAACTACCCAAGCGGGACAATGGTTGGGCGGTCAGTTTGTGGAACATACTGGCCTGGACAGGATCGGCTCTCTTGGAGTCTTTGCGATACTCAGTGCATTTTTAATATTGATCCATCTAGGCTTCGCCAGCGCGACTGCCTTGACCTCTGCATTGCTACCAATCCTTATGGCTGTGCTTGTTACCCTCCCTGGAGATTTCAGTAGGGTGGGAATGACCATGCTGCTTGGTTTCGCAATGAGTTTTGGCTTCATTCTACCGATCAATGCACCGCAGAATATGGTTTGCTTGGGCACTGAAACCTTCAATCCCAAGCAGTTTGCTCAGGTAGGAGTCTGTGTAACTGTGATTGGCTATCTGCTTCTGTTGGCGTTCGCTAGTACCTATTGGTCCTGGCTTGGTTGGATGTAACTGGCCACGACAGTATGGTGGGCTATCGTTGATGTAGACCAGCCGTAAAAAAAATCGAAGCAGAACAAATGATGTGTTCTATTCCAAACTTACGTTCAGGAACAAGGAAATAACCATGAAAGCTGCAGTCGTCGCTCCAGGAAAACGCGTAGAAATCGTCGAAAAAACTTCACGAGCTCTCAAACACGGTGAGGCTCGTCTGAAAATGCAGTGCTGTGGCGTATGCCACACTGATCTGCACGTCAAGAACGGTGATTTCGGCGATAAAACTGGTGTCACCCTAGGTCATGAGGGTATCGGTATCGTTGAGGAAGTTGGACCGGGCGTAAATTCCCTAAAGCCTGGAGACCGTGCCAGTGTGGCATGGTTCTTCCAGGGATGTGGGCACTGTGAGTACTGCGATAGCGGTAACGAGGCGCTTTGTCGTGATGTAAAAAACTCAGGCTATACCGTAGATGGTGGGATGGCCGAAGAATGCATTGTGGTTGCTGACTATTCAGTCAAGGTACCAGACGGACTCGAGTCCGCAGCCGCCAGTAGTGTGACTTGTGCAGGTGTGACCACCTACAAGGCGGTAAAGATTTCAAAGATTCGTCCCGGTCAGTGGATTGCAATCTACGGTCTGGGCGGGCTTGGAAATCTCGCCCTACAATACGCGAAGAACGTCTTCAACGCTAAAGTCATCGCCGTGGATATCAACGATGAGCAGCTACGGTTTGCCGAACAAATGGGAGCTGATCTAGTCATAAATTCACGTGATGAGGATGCGGCCAAAACCATTCAGGACAAAGTAGGCGGGGCGCACGCAGTTGTGGTAACAGCTGTAGCGAAGGCTGCGTTCAATTCCTCAGTCGATGCGTTGCGCGCAGGGGGACGCTTGGTAGCAGTGGGGCTTCCTTCCGAAGCGATGAGCCTCGATATCCCAAGACTGGTGTTGGATGGGATTCAAGTTGTTGGGTCGCTGGTCGGAACTCGACAGGATTTGGCTGAAGCCTTCCAGTTTGCGGCAGAGGGAAAGGTCGTGCCTAAAGTTGCAATGCGGCCAATTCAGGATATCAACAATATCTTTGATGAAATGCAAAGGGGAGAGATTAAAGGCCGAATGGTGATTGATTTCGCGCTGGGGACATAAGTATCACTTTAAGCCTAATCCTTCTATTGATCTGCGGTCTCCCTGGCACTTATCGGGGAGGCTGTCAGGCGAGGTCAATATATTAAATAACTTTGCATAACCCAAAGGAACGAAAAAGGCATTATGTGATTCTACTAGCGCATTCGTTAACGTTTTAACGCTTAATGCACTAATTTGCTGGCGCGCTTCACCCCTTCGCTTGCCTATTCCGACGTGTAGCGGCGCGAGCCAAAGTAAATGACGAAGAAAAAGGTTTCACTAAAGATCTGAACACGAAAATCTCTGAGTCGTCAGGCGCGGAACTCAAAACCTTGATTTTCTTGTCTCTTTCCCAGTGTCTCTGAAGCTGAATATATATAACGCTTTTACATGGTCCTCTTCCTCCTACTACACCCTCTCATCATCGGACTCAATGAGGGGCCTAAAAACGCAAGTTGGTACAAATGCGTCTAACAATAGATTCTATCATTTTCTGCAATTGTATCGCCTAAAGTATTAGACTTCAGGTTGCTTTTCATATTTATGCTACGCGTGCTGTCGACCTTCTATTTGCCGGATGCAATCATCAGATTTATTCCTACCCGCTAATTCAATATTTCACTTTATATGTCGGTGAATCCTCCGGCCGGTTCTGCCGCCGATCGTAGATCTTGGTCGTGCTGATGTTGGCATGGCCCAGCCAGGCCTGGACCTTGGCGATGTCTGCTTCGTGCTCCAGGGCATTGGTCGCTGCCGTGGCCCTGAGCCCGTGCCCCCAGCCCAGTCACCTGAACCCCCGCCTTCTTGGCGTAGGCCTCGACCACGGTATAGATGCCGTTGGCCGTAATTTGGGCCCTTTCCATCGGCCGCGCAGCGGTCTGAACATCGGCACCTTCTTGTCGTCCAGATAATGCCCCGAGCGCTCTAGGTAAGGCCAGTTGCATTTTGGCAGACACTGCGCTGAGGATCGTAATCTGCAACGAGAATTACCGTTTGGTAAAAGCTGCGGATCCAACGATCACGCTCTCCTTATTTCTTGGACCGCGATTTGTGCTGCCGCTCCGGTCAGATAAGAGCGGCATTCTCTTGACACGTCGCCTCTGGAGTCGAATCAGCTAGGGAAATCTGCAGTCGCTCCCCAGCTTGCGCACTATCAACGATGGCAGTGCGAGCGCCGCCGACTCTGGACAAGCGGAAACGTCCGACGATATTGTTCAGGTCCAAAGCCAGAGTCGACAGTTCACGGCTTGCGTTACTGGTTTGCTGCGCGCCTGATGACGATTGCGCTGATAGATCTCGAATGTTCATAAGGTTGTGGTCCACTTCCCGTGCAACGTGTGCGCAGCGCTGGCGATGACCAGATTGAGGTCGTTGATCTCGCTTACCGCCGCGCTGACGACGGTAAGAGACTCATTGGCGCCCTCGGCGATACCTAGCGTTTCACTGGCCAGTTCAGTATTGCCACGCATCGAACCTACCGCCCGCTCTGTACCAGTCTGGGTGTCGGTCACCAGACGTTAGACTTCACTGGTTGATTGCTGAGCGCAGTCGAGCCACTGATGTGCGCCGTCCTCTCTGACAGCCAGGCAAGCGAGGTGAACAATTGCTGGAATCCATGTACTCAACCCTCGCGGTGGCCGCACCACAGCGCTTTGCTTACTGGAAGGAAGTGGTGTGTCGCCACTGCCTGCTTGCCGATAGCAAACCCGTAGCCCACAGCGATTTTGATGGGCAACTGGAGGTGCGCGGTTTTGGCATGCTGGACATCAGCACCCTGGCTGCGCCGCTTCATTACTGGGAACGTACGCCTCAGCATTTGCGCAAGGGGCCCAACGAAGACCTCTGGCTGGGATTCACCCGACGCGGTTACGGGCAACTGGAGCAAGGAGGAAGAAAGGCGACATTGGCGCCCGATGATCTATTTCTTTATGACGCAACCCAGACGTTCCGCTTCAGCCTGGGAGGCAGCGAGAATCATCTGGTGCGAATCCCGCGGAGCTTGTTAGCGGCGCGTGTGCCGAGCGTCGAGCGTCGAGCGGTGGACCGCGACGATGCTTGATGATCGTCGGCCTGGCGTCATGCCGCTGCGGCAAATGCTTCGAGCAGCGACCAGTATGCCCTTGGTGACACAAGACGCAGGCGTGGCCACTCGTTTTTCCCAAACCTTGCTTGATCTGCTGGTTCTTAGCTTGGAGCTACAGGACCTGCAAACGAGCCATGCCGAACTGGATCTTTATGGGCGGGTGATGAATTACATCAAGGCGCACTTGCAAGACACTGATTTGACGATAGAACGCATCGCTCAGGCGCATCATGTTTCTACCCGCACAGTGACACGGGCTTTCGCCCGTCATCAAAAAACACCGGCTTCGGTCATTTGGCTGGAGCGCCTGCACGCCAGTCGGGAGGCTATCGAGCGGGGGCAAGTGCGCAGCATTTCACAGGCGGCGCTGGATTTTGGCTTCACTGTTTTTTCCCATTTCAGCCATGCATTCCGCAAAGCTTTCGGGGTCACTCCGCTAGAGATCCTGAATCGACGCTGAAAGAGAAGGTGATTTGCTACAGGTAGATTAAGTTGGGTAAGGCCTTTCCAAACCTCGCTATACTGGCCTGAGAGACAGATCGCTCCAGTTGACCTCTCGTTGCCGGGTACGCCTCTTTTCCGGCTGGCATCCGGCCTTGATGACGCTGGTGTCCACGGCAAAACTTTCACCCTTGAACAGAGCCGCGTCCATGCGGTGACGCAGCACCTCGTTGAACAGCCATCGAAAAAGCGAGCTGTTACGAAAATGACCCTGGAGGTTCTTGGAAAATGCAGAGTGATTGGGGGAATTCATTTTCGAGGCCGAATCGGCAGAACCAGCGATACCCCAAGTCCAGTGAGCCTCTTGTGAGTTCGGGATCAATCGACGGGGCGCCCGATTGGGCTTTTAACCAATTGGTCGTAGGTTCGAATCCCACACGACCCACCATTTTTGGTTTCAAGGTTCACCTTGAAACCGAATCTTAAAGATCTGATGCCACTCGTATCAGGTCGCAGGCAGCTAGTTGAGGTGCCTTGATTTACCGGGGTATAGCGCAGTCCGGTAGCGCGCCTGCTTTGGGAGCAGGATGTCAGGAGTTCGAATCCCCTTACCCCGACCAAACACTGTTGTGGCTGTATCTTTAGGACCCTGATGGGTGTTCATGTCTCAGTTGAGGCAGGCTTTACCGTATGAGGGGTCTTATACCCAAACAAGCAGCCGTCTGTCGCGAAACATAGCGCCAGCAAGCTGTGATGTCAAATTGGAGCGCCCCGTACCGAGCTGATGCTTGTGTGCGGGGCGTTTTTTTTTGTCAAAAAAAGCTGTGCTGCGCGTATATCGGCCCATTTGAAGCAGTCATTAGGCCTGACAACTAGATAATCGGCAGCACGATGCATCTGCTGATAATGGCAGATTGACTATTTTTACAAATCTCTAACGCAGATGTTTAGCCTGACTTGCCGATCCATCCGGCTAGTTCCAGCATTTCAGGGCGTAGATGCCGAGCATCTTGACTTGGGACAGGTCTGTCCTGGATCACTGGTTCAGCACCAGTTCCTGCGCCTGCAATGTTGTTCTGTACCCACCTGGTGAGTTCCCCCAAGCTTCTCAGCAGATCTTCCGGACTGGAGCAGCCTAACGGTAACTGGTTGGCTGCGGTGTCGCGGTCACTAAAGGGCGAGTGCCTATCGTCGTGGCTCTCTGTCCTGGTATCTGGAGTGGTTGATGGACTGATGGTCGAGATCTGTGCAAGCTTTGTGCGGGGCTTGGCCAAGGCTCGGCCAGCTAAGCTATCGGCTTCTGTAGTGGTTTCGCGAGTCGTAGTTAACGGAGTCAAGTCCTTGACTGGAGCAGATATTGATCGGTGTCTATCAGCACGCAGCGTCGCATCCGGTTTTGCCATGTAGCTGATCTTGGCCGGCCGCTTTCCTCGCTCATTCATCACCTCCCGCATCATGTCGTAGTCGGGTTCGATGTAATCCATCGTGGTAGCTATATTCGAGTGGTTCAGCAATTTCTTGGTCAGATATATGTTGCGTTCCGGGAGCGTCATAAGATCACTGGCAATCGTGTGCCGGAAACGGTGAGGCGTCATTCGTATCCCTGTCATCGCAGTGAGTTTTTTGTACATCGCCTCGACTTGATTGGAGTCCATCTCATGGCGCCGGTAGTGGCCTGAAAATCTGTTCACGTTGAACAGCTGGTCACCAGGCTGGAATCTCAAGGCCTTCGCTGCGTGCATGAGGGTTTCAAGCTGAGCCATCAGGCCGTCCGGGATCGGAATCAGGAACTCACGATGAGTCTTCTCTGTTTCGCCTCTGACTCTGATCAGCCGATCGCGCAGGTAAACGTCCGCATATCTCAGGCACAGCAGCGCGTTGAGCCTGATTCCCGTGTAGTAGAACGTTTCGAACACGCTCAGCCAAAACCAGGCAGGTGTAATTTCTGTCCGTTTTGCGGTGGCACGCTCCTCCGCAGCCAACATCATTAGCCAGTTACGAGCGCGGACGCTAGCGTCATTCGCGACTGTCTTTTTTGGGCGCTTGGGCGGTATCACCCGCGTGTTTTTGAGTGGGTTAGCAACCAGATCCAACAAACCGTGCTCGATTGCATAGCCGTAGATGGTGCGCAAATGGCTGGAGTAAGTGTTCCAGCTGCGCTTGGATATCCGCTCGAGCTCAGATCTGCGCCAATCAAGCATGTCGCGGTGGGTGGTCTCACAGGCAAGGCAGTCGCCGAAGAATCTGACGTAGGAATTTGTGGCAGCCCAGTAGATCTTGACGGTGTCGGGCCTCAGGTCATGAGTGAGAATGTATTCCTGCGTCAGTTCCTTAAGAGTCATCGGTTTCATTCAGATGTATCCTTGTCTACCAATTCTGCCAAGCTGATGACTGGGTTGTCATAGGGCACCTCGCTGAAGACGTCGGTAGGCTCTATGAGCAGATAGCCCCGCAGTTGCTTGCTTTTTCGTGGTCCTTTGACCAAGCATGTCCAGATATTCAAGCCTGCGGCAGTCTTACGATGTTTTTTCAGCTTCTCAAAAGATCGCTGAACCACCTGCCAAGCTTCAAGATCACGTTCTTTCGCCTCTCGCTCTATATCTGGATGCTCAAGTGCATATCGTTTGAATATGTCCGGGCTCACCAGGAACGCTGTGCTATCTACGGTATGCACTCGGGCCTTGGCGTCGTTGATGATGATCCTGTGAGAGATCACGCCTCCCTTCAACCAAGTGAGAAAGTTCACACCGTGATTTGAGCTACCTTCAGGCGAAACTTTTGCTGGCTCCTCGACTAGGGCGGTGTCTTTCATTGTTTTTTCACCCTCAAGCTGTCGAGGTTGGCTAAGACGGGGAGATGCCGGAGTAGGGGGCAAAAAGGGAATCTGATCACCATCGTCCACCGACTCAGGCATCGGTTGAGTCGGTGCTGTCGCTACCGGATCGGGGAACAGGTCGAGCAGCTCGTCCAGCGCATCAAAATCTTTTGCTGCAGCAGGTGCCTGCTTAGGTGCATGAGGGGGCGGGGCTGTAGGTGTTTGTGTGTTTCTCGCGGATTCAGATTCGTCTCCCCCAGCAGGCAGGGGCTCGTTGTCATCCGTTATCGCTGCAGATTCCACGGTCAGTGTTCCGCTATACGCATCTGGCCTATCAGTTGTGTTCGGCCAGATCAGTGCCGGAGCTATTTTCAGTACCGTGAACGTGTTCTTCCAGCCGCGACCATTGTCGATGCTGGCCTTCCAAATAGCTTTCCCGTCTCCGTTCGGCTGAATGATCGCTTGATCCTGGAGAAGGTTAAACATTGGGGCGTTGGAGGTGGGGATATGTTCGATACCTTGGGAGAGCAGATGAGCTCGGAGCTGATCTACGGCTGGCTTGCTTACAAGCCACAAGCCGTCCTGAGTCAGCCATCCGTCCGAGGGACCATCGGGCTGGTTTAACTTGAACTTCTCGGAGACTAGCATCCTCAAGCCTTCAGCCAGCTGTCGTTGGATGGATTGTTTGGGCGCCGACATAGCCCGGCCAGGATTGCCTCCGAGTTCCTGTGCCACGGAAGCCTGGTCAGCTTGGGAGACAATTTCACCAAGGATATCGGCATGCTCATACTGGCCAGCGAACGCGAACACGAGTTGAGACCAGAGCTCGGGAAACCCGCTGAGCCAGTCCAGCGCCTTCGCCGGAATCACATTGGAGTAGATCAGCGACGACGCGGCTCCATGTAACCGGTAGTCTCGACCTTTCAAGTACTTGAATCGGTATGGCTGATTCAGAGGCCCGTGCCATGGATGCCAGGTAGTGCCATCTGCGAGTTCAATCTTGACGTCTACCGCAATTTTGCCCAGGTCGTGGACAAGCGCACCATAGGCCGATGCTGCAGACCATGCTTCTGACTGGGCAGCCTGTGATTCGGGCGGAGCTCCAATTGGGAGCAGATACATTTGTCGAATTTTCAGTGCGTAGGCGACGATTTCGAGACCGTGATCCAGCATGCCACCGTGATATGCGTGGTGATGATTCTCAGAGGCAGGGAGATGCTGCACTAAGGCTGCGTAGCTCTTGAATGCCTGCATGTAAAGCGTATCAAACTGGTCTCGGGGCAGAGAGGTCCGCTGCCAGATGTTCTCAATCAACTGACGCCGACGGGAAGTAGAAAGCAGCGCGTCGGGCGACTCTGGTTTGATAAAGCCAACAGCGGCACTGGACGATATCGGAGACGTTTTTCTTCGCTTGAAGAAACTGAGCATTTAGGCACCCATGATGAAGTCATTGGTGGGCCTTTTGCTCTATATGGCTCAGCGTGACAAGTCGAAACCTATATCCGTCCTCGAAAGGTTATCGGCATAAACTGCCATCTGATGTGTGGGATCCAAACATCCTCAGCGACCGGATGTTGCCATGCCTGCCGAGATAAATGTAGTCTCCAAGTTGAGTAAGATCCTATGTAAAATCACATTCCTATGGAGGCCCGCTTTTCGACCCCTTTCGGCGTCCTTTTCCGGCGGACTCGCCGGCCTTTTCGGGTAAGGCACTTACCCTTATTCCCCATTCCATTCACACCCTTCGCTTTGCCATTTGCTTCAGCCCATTTCGCCCCTTTTGATGCGGACGACCTCTGGCAGACGACAATGGACCGCCGCTGTGCAAATCGAAGTCAAGGACGTGGGGCAGTCAATGCTTAACAGGCTGGATGAGCTCCGGTCCTTGATTCCGCACGTTCCCGACTGCGCGATCTACCGTGAACCATTCAAAATCGTCAACAATCCTACAGTGCTCTTTTGCCAACGCTTCTGCTTTCTGCGGTGTAGTTTCGAGATCAAGCCATGCCCGCGCATCTTCTGCCGTCAGTACCACAGGGCGACGATCATGAATGTCCAACATTCCCGAATCGCTCGCTGACGTAATGATGACGAACCCGTCACCATCATGCGGCTCAAGCCCCCTGTGCACCTGGGCCAGCGCCGCGAAGAACATGGGCTTTTTACTCTTAAGGCGGATGAAGTAGGGCTGCTTCTTCTTGGGGTCACCTGCCTCCTTAACCCATTCAAACCAGCCGTTCGCTGGTGCAACTGCCCGTCCGTTAGGCCATAGCTCCTTGAAGAACTTTCCCGTCATCACGGTTTCGACTCGCGCGTTGATTGGTGCTGGTCGTTTGCCTTTTGCCCAGAAAGGCTCCCACCCCCACCGAACCTTGTCGACACTCAGGCCTTCCTCGGTGGGACGGATGATCTCAACCCGAGTGCTAGGAGCTACGTTGTAGCGCTCGATGGGCCGGAGGTCGTACCCATTGATCAGGAGCTGCTCTGGGGCAAGTTCTTTGAGGTAGTGGTCCATGGATTCGTAGATCGAGTAGCGTCCGCACATGATTTCACCTCTAATGTCACTCGTCGAAAATGCCTTTCAGTAGGATTGACCGCGCGCAGGCCAAAGAGTTAACTGTATATCCATACAGCTAACTTTATCGAAAGGTCTTGCTCATGAGCGTAGTCATCATTGGTCCGTTGTCTGAAGGTGGGATCAAGCTACCGCTGTACTCATTTCAGGTGCCAGCTGGGTTTGCTTCTCCCGCTGTCGATTACATCGAGAAGCACGTGTCTCTGGACGAAATGGCCGAGGTACGGGCACCGCATGTGTATCTGGCGAAAATTCTCGGAGACAGCATGATTGGGGCAGGTATTTTTGATAAGGATTTGATCGTCGTCGACCGCAGTCGCACTGCCGAGCATGGTGAGATCGTCGTAGCAGCGCTCAATAATTCGGAACCGATTTGCAAGCGGCTTTTCATGATGGATGGGGTTGTCAAACTTCAATCCGAAAATAGTGCCTACCCGTCCAAGCACATCCTTGAGGGTGACAACCTCGTCATCTGGGGCGTAGTGAACTACAGCATGCGCCGTCATGGAAAAGCATGAGACTGTCTTCGCGCTTATCGATTGCAACTGCTTCTATGCCAGCTGCGAGCGTGTTTTTCGTCCAGACCTGGAGAAAACGCCCATCGTGGTACTCAGCAATAACGACGGTTGCGTCATCGCCCGTAGCTACGACGCCAAGCCATTTGTGAAAATGGGGGCTCCGTATTTTCAGATCAAAGAGGTGCTGCGCCGCAACGGCATTAAGGTGTTCAGCAGCAACTATGCGCTTTATGGCGATATGAGCGAGCGTGTCATGTCGATCATCGAGTCGATGGTGCCAGCCTCCGAGGTCTACAGCATCGATGAGGCGTTTGCTGACCTCACCGGTATCCCTGGAGATCTCACAGCGTTCGGTCGACGCATCCGGGCGACCATTCTCAAATGCACTGGCATTCCTGTAGGTGTTGGCATCGGTCCTACGAAAACGCTCGCCAAGCTGGCCAACCACACTGCAAAGCGACTGTTATCCCATACAGGCGGTGTTGTAGACATTTGCGACGTGCATAACCGCAACTGGGTACTGCGTAATACGGCGGTCTCAGAGGTCTGGGGGGTAGGGAAGAAGATGAATGCCCACCTGGAGGCGATGAGCATCCGCACCGCGATGGACCTTGCGACGGCCGACCCGCGTACTCTGCGCGACCGGTTCAGCGTTGTGATTGAAAAGACTGCACGTGAACTGGCAGGTACTTCCTGCTTGGAGCTGGGCGAAGCTGCACCACCCAAGCAGGAGATCTGTTGCAGCCGAATGTTCGGAAAACGGCTAACAACCATTCAGCCTATCAAAGAGGCGGTGGCCACCTACACTCAGCGTGCTGCCGAGAAGCTCCGTTCTCAAAACTCACTGTGCAAGAAGATCCGCGTCAGCATCCGTACCGGCATGTTCAATCCGGAGGAAGCCAAGTACGCCAATGGCGCTTTGGTTGAATTGCCATACCCCACTAACGATGTGCGCCTTATGACCAGGGCGGCGACGGAGGCAGTGAATCGTTTGTTTCGACCGGGGTTCAAGTACAGCAAGGCTGAGGTTCTGTTGCTGGACCTGCGACAGCCTGGCGAATTTACGGATGACATGTTCGCAGCTTCGCAGCCAGCATCTTCAGAGAAGGTGATGGGAGTCCTGGACGAGATCAACACACGCTGGGGCAGAGGGACTTTACGATCTGGGAGTGTTCCTTCCAATCCAGAGTGGGCTATGCGTCGCGAGCTGATGAGTCAGAGTTATACAACCAGGCTCGATCAGTTGTGGGAGGTAAAAAGTCTGTAGGAGCTCTCTAAGTGTAAGGATCTAGGCGCGAGTGCACTTGGATTTCTGGGACAGCATTTCATTCGAAAACACTGTCGAACCGAAGCGCTAAATGGTTTGAAACAAATGGCCGGCTGTTCGTCGGAAGGTTGATTTCTAAGATAAAGTCGGTTGAATATATGACGGCATAGGTCTATAAATGATGTCAGAACGACATGTTTGATTGAGTCACGAGGTGGCTATGAGCACAGTTAGAGTACAAGGCAGCGCTGCAATTCGGATCGGGCAGGGCCTGGGCCGCGGTGTAGCTGCAGTTTTGCGCTTGGAAGAAGCTTTGTGGTCATCGCTGAGCCGTGTCGGTATGCCTGGACTGATTGTGACCGCTGTTAAGTGGAGTGCTCGAGTGGCTTTCTTCGGTGCTGGAGCGTTGCTCGCAACTTGGGGCTTGCTACAGCTTCTGGGATTGCTCGCCATAATCGCGATCGGAATCGGTGTCTTTAGCAGTCCTTCGATTCAGCAAGGTTCGCAGAGCGTCGATTTCGACTTGGATGCCAACAAGGCAACGAAGATCGAAGTCCGTGAAGGTCTGGACGGTTACGGGACTTATGTCGGTAGCCATCGGGTCGAATAAAAGCACCAGGTAGCTGTTTGAACCCAGCACCTGGCACATTTACGTGGTTAATCAGATCTTCCCTTTGGCTGCTGACACAGCCAACTGGCCTCCTTTCCCTCCAGCTTCTTGAGCCGCGCTAGTGCCTGTAGCCAATCCGCTCATCAAGCTTCCTAGTTTCGCACCACTCCAGCCCAACGCGACTATCCAAAAGCTGGGTAGAACGATGAACATCGCCCCCATCACGAAGTCCAGCAGCAAATCTCCTTGCGCATTGCTGGCTCCAAATACCGGGTCAAAGTTAGTGTGAGGAACGTTGCTGCCGATCCCATTGCCGTAGAGGGCATCGAGAATCGTACTGTCCACCCAGCGTGCGAGCTGGAACCAAAAGTCAACGAAGATTAAGGCAAATGCTGCGAAAGTCACCGTCATCACGACTTTCAAATCGAACGACCCGATCACCAGCACAAACGGAATGCAAATGATGAGAGCCATCTTCAGGAAGGCCATCACCATGGGCGCTGCTTGCCTAACACTGTCCATGGCTGGATACATCACAAGAGATCCTGCTGCCTGGCCAGCTGTAGCTGCAAGGCGTGTGAAGTCATTTAGCACAGAGCCACCGACTTGACCGCCATAGTCTGAATAAACCTGTCCCTGGGTCAGTTGCTGTTTCCTCGGAGAAACCAGATCGCGAATGACCGAATCACTGACCTCGGTCTGGGTCATGAACTTTGCCCACTGAGCAAGTTTGGTCAGCAGATCTGGGCTGACTTGCTCCAGCAGCCTGGCTCTCAGGCCGATGCTCCCATCAGACCACCATTGCGTGCATGTAGGAAAGCCACCACCGCCCGTGGTTTTCGGCAAGCCCGCATCGCGAGTTGAGTCATATGGCCATTTGGTTCTAGGGGTATGCGACCTGAACCCAGAGAATCCGTCGCTGTAATAGCCTGATGTCTGCAGAAAGAATTTAGAGCCGATCCAGTTGACGTCGTTGAGCTGATCATCGCTCAGGGTAGGCTGGGTCATAAACAGTTTTGCCCGGGCTCGTGCGTAGCAATCGTTCGTGAAGTCAGCGACCTCTTGAGCAAGCAGCGGATCGTTGATGCGAGCTTTGTTGACGTCCATCCTGACCTGTTGCAAATCCACGCCGCAGGGAATAGCAGCTACTGAGGCTGCGGTTGCTGCTTTTGACATTGCGTGCACGAGGAGCCACCAAACAGGCACTGTTGCACTTTTGCCATTCAGCGTGCTGAAAGAGGTTTCCCAGCCAGTATCAGCCGGATTCGAGATTGAATACTGGCATTGCTCGGAACGACTTCGGTCAAACTGGATGGTATCGATGCTGACCGTGACTAAAGGCATGCATGCAAGGATGATCACAAGGATTGCCGTGTAGAATCGATTCTCGACTCGTGCCAGGGAGAGGACGCCCTTATTGCCCTCATCAGCGCCCTCGGAACGGGCCCTGAGCCATTCGCTGATGACAATAGCGGCGAACGGGGCCGCGAACAGTCCGCTGTCCTCAATCATGTTCCAGATGCCGCTGTTGATGATCCACCCGACGAGGGTCAGGTAGTACTCAAGGTAGTCATTCGTGTGCAAAATCATGGCAGATCCACTCCTGCTGCAGAGGCCGCGCGACGGCATTCGAACAGAAGAACGACAAAGATGGCCATGACTTCGCATCGCCTCAGTCCAGAGGGAAATGGAGTCGTGGGTGAAGCCTGTCGTTTAAGCGCACACCTGAGCCTGTACCACCCAAATCCTATCGCTGCATAGAGCGATAGCCGCCAGGCCAGCATGAAACCGTAGTGCGCTTTTTGCCATTCGATGAATCGCTCAATATCTCCAAAATAATGAGCGATTGTCGTCATAAAAACTGTTGCTAGAACGATGGTCAGCACTATCGGCCAGGTCAACGACAGCAATGCTGTGGCGCTCCTGCGTAACCACCCCTTTGTGACCGGTGAAGAGCTCATGGTCAGTTACCTTTCGTGGGGTTCTGCAGCTGCTCGAGGCGATCTGGCATAGGGTCACCTTGGAAAATGCCTTTGGAACTGTCTTTCCTGCTTTGAGCGCGTTGTAAAATCGCAGTAGGGGAGTTGCTGGCGAGGTTGCGGCGCATCTCCAATTCGGTCTTTAGATTGTCAATTTCCTGTTGCAGGCTGCTGTTTTGCTGACTGATAGCATTCAAAGCCACATCGTTTGCTGCGATGTTCGGCTCTCTGCTGCCGGTAAACATTGTGCGTTGAAGCAGCAATGCCTTACCGAGAATTTCAGATAACGCGACTTCTGAGGCAAGACGTTTAGCGAGAATGTCTTGGTCATGCTCAGTGCGAAGCGCTTCGACCACGCCGCGTGTCACGGGAAGTGAGTCACTACTTGCGGCAGTCAGGTTTTCTGTGGTGAGTGATTTGCTGCCTGAAATCAATTCCTGAAGCGCTTTCAGCTTGGAATCATAGGACTCCTGTATGAGCGGAGTAAGACCTACGCCGGCCGTAGAGGTAGTTTGCGTACAACCCTCACAGGTGCGCTGTTGCTGTTCGCCCAAGACACGATTTGCAAACGTTGTCGCCTCTTGTGGTGAAGACCAGGTAGAGCACACCATACCGTTGTTACAGCTCGTGGGACTGATAGGTGCAGTCTCTGCAGCGGCTCGGCCGTTGAGGAGGTTGTATCCAGCGCGAGTGACATCGGCGACGACTTTGATAGGTTGTTGCCCGGACCCGCCAGCCTTATTCCCGCTTACCCAAGTGATACCATCATTACCGCCTTGTTTTTCGACCTGCGCAACCGCTGATACGGCATCCGTGTTACCGCTTTTGACTGCCTGACTCATAGCCTGGCCTTCGGCAATTTTGTTCCAACCCATCTGGCCCCCAGCGACGTCTAGCATCTTGTCTGCGATTGCTCGGCAAGTTCCTTTGGAGCGATCAAAGTCCAAGCGACCTTGCAAAATACCGTTGGTGAGCAAGTTGTATAAGGCTGGGTTGGCTCGCTGAATTATTAGCCCAGGGAGTGATGACACAGCAGAGGTGGCATTTGTCAGCATTGATCCCATGATCGTCTGGAATCCGGAAGTAGCGCCGTTCAACTGATTCTGAAGAGTGTTCGTCATGCTCATGTTTCCGCAGACCAAATTGCTGTTCCAGCCCCCGCCGATGCTTATGCTGTCCATGTTGCCTGCACTGCCCATGGTCACGGCGTTTCCACCTCCGACGCTGTAAAGCACATCATCTCCAATCACACTGCCGGACGAGCTGACATTTATTCCAGGAGTGGCAGCCAAGGCACTGTTGATAAGTAGAAAGCTCAAAATCGCGAAAGGTAGAATGACGGCGCGGCGCATGCTTGAAATCCTCTTGATCATCATTGAAAGTCCGTACTGCCAAGAAAGGTTTGTCCTTCCCGCTTGCAGCAGGAATAGGGTCGCCACAGCGCCCAGGCGTAGGCACCGTCGGTTGCTTGCACGCGGGGTAGGAAGTTTGGGAATACCGCACAGCTCTGACTGAGGGTGGGAGTGAGCTCTTGCCACTTACCAGTAGTCGCATCAGTCTCGATCAATTGCCCTGCTGGCCAGTAGCCTGGCTTAGGCAGTGCGAGGAGAGATTGATAGACGTGGACCTGTCCGCTGCGAGTGACCACGTCGCCAACACGCTGCGCGATAACGGCTGCTGCTTTGTAGTCGTCGGCTTGATGGATGAAACCGCTGCGTGGATAGACGCTACCCCACATATCACCTGAAAACAGACCGCCCACTTCCCGTCGTCCAGGAATGAGAGCTTCGGGATATACGGATTCGGGAACGCCATAACGCCAGGCAACCGTATCTAATGTGCTTAGAAGGTATGGCATATAGGGAGTGGCCGCGCCTGCGCAGGCATAGCCCGAGGCGCTGGCAAATTGGCTAAACGTTGCTCCGCCCGGATGACCTATGACGTCAGCGTTTTTGAATTTAGCCAGGCTATTTTCATTATTGTGGTTCGTGGTTTCGTCACCGCCGTCTTGTGCAAAAGATGTTGGTGAGCTCATTGATGAGACTTCTACCCATGGGTTTCCCCCGGTATTTGAGTAGCTGGAGATGACTGCGTCAGGAACAAAATGACGAACCTTGGTCGACGTCTTGACTTGGCATCCGTATGGAGTACAGAAAAGCCAGTAGCAGATGCCGACCACTTTGTATTCGAGACAATCAGGCGACAAGGTCGAAGCGACTATCGTGGCGGATGTCACCGTGCCGGCGGCTGCTGGACCGATAGAGATCGAAAGTGCCAATGCCGCCCACGCTGGAGGCTTGCGCTGATTCATGGGCGCGCAACTCCTTTGCCGGGCTCGTTGCGTTCTCGCCATTGGGCAATGCGCTGCTCAGCCTCGACGACGTCTGTTTCTCCGTAAACAACAAACTTGCGGTCGACCACCACCGCCGGAATATTCGTCACCCCGACGCTCCAGGCGTCTACAAGGTTTTGTTGAGCGATGACCAGGTCTCTTTGCAAGCGCTGCGCGTCTTTGGTTAGGAGGCGCTTTTGTATTATCGCTAAAGCTTGCTGCGGATCAGCCGGCAGTCCTTCTGAGAGCTTGGCTTCAAGCCTTTCTGTTTCGTCCAACAGAATCAGCCGAACTCGCGCCTGAGGTTCAACAGGATGGTTGCGGTCTGTCACAACCCAGGTTTCCGCGTTGGCAAAAGGGGCTAGAGCAGCCGTGAGCAGAATTAGAAGGGCCTGGCGCTGATTGGGTCTCAAGCAGGGGTTGGGCTGTGGCATGGGGCAGTACCTGATGGGAGTGTCAGGTATAGAAGACGAGATTGCAGAGCTGCCGTCAGTAGCAAACCGTTATCGGTATTGTTGGGGGTTGATAACTTCACCATAACGGGAATTGAGCCTGCTACGGTTGCTAAAACTCCTACTGACAAAGGGAGGCGGGTGATAGTGGGTCTATGGAAAGCCCATAACAGTAGGATTTTCCTAATGTCGAGAACCTCGGAACACCGGGACCAAAGCCACGTCCGGCATTGGTTCTGTTTATTTCCGATGAAGACCATGCCGTCCTTGTGGCGTATGGCACCAGCCAGAGAACAGACAGACTCTACCCTGGCGAATTTGTCCTTGATCCAAGCGATCCGGGGTTCTCTCTTTCTGGCCTGACTTGCCGGACGAAGTTCGATTTGAGCAGAACGGTGCAGCTGCCCTTCGATTCATACTGGTTTGGCCCTGTGCCTGGCCCGTACGTAAGTTCCCCGCTGCCCAAGATGGGCACACTGCATATTACATAGCCAAGCTGCCAACGATGCATGGGCCCTGGTCTCCTGACCAGATAGATTGGGCGCCACACTGGCGCCCTTGTCCATCACCATCTCTACGAACAACGCAAATCGGGCCGGTATCCGTACTGGGCTTTCGCGAGGACGCTGACCTCGGCAGTGGCTAGGTCCATGGACACTGGTTGCCCGCTCATCAGTTGCTATCATCAACCCTTAGGGGTTATGTCCGCCAATGTGCCGGAATGCCTTTGAACATAAGGGCTCACCCTTTCCCAGTCCTTTACGATTGCAACATGCCCTCTCTTTTCAATGTACTCCAACCAAGCCTCGAAGTAGTTACCGCTCAATGTATCCCCGTGAAGGGCCTGGTACGCCTGTTCGCACGCGATGATCGCATCACGGACTGCATCTGCTCGATCCCTGGTGATTTGTAATTTGCATTCATCATCAAGCTCGTCTGTAGGGAGTGTCACCATTTGGCTCAGCTTGAAATTGATTTGCACTAATCTTTCAGAGAACGAGGGGTGGAATCCTGCGCCATTGTTGCTTTCAGGAAGCGATCGGATGATCCAGAACAGAATGAAGACGACATAACGACGGATAGCAGTATCATCCATAACCTCCTTGTACATACGCTGAATCACCCTATAGATGGCACCTGCAGCACACAGATCAGCATCGTGCTCTAAAGCGCGCAGCACATAGAATTCTTTGCCCAGCTCGTCCTCAACCTGCTGGTGCGCACGAAACACGTGGGTATACTCATGAGCAAGCACCCACGCCAGACCTAACTGAGCTACCAGATTAGAGCCCATCACATAGGGCGCATCGCGGCCTAGCACTTCATTAGCTTGGGGCCAATTGGAATTCAGGCAGTGATCGATCATTCCTTGCGTCACCACGATGACACCCCATGGCAATGCTTCGGCTCCGACCCTGATAGTCGTCTGAACGAGTAGATCTGGCACCGCTACTGGGGTTCTGAAAGTCTGCCTCATCAACTCTAATGTTGCTTGCGCCATGTAGAACATATCGTCAATTGCGTTGCGCCTGCCAAAATCCCCAACCATTTCGAGGTACTCGCTGACTGTAATTTTGCGCGACTCATCTATGTCTATGAAGTTTTTCATGTGCATCCTCATGGTCAGACGATTCAGGGGGCGATAGATAAAACGGGAAAATTGTACGCTAGCTGATGGAATAGGTAGATTCAGCGTATGCCTGGACCGTGGAAGAGTTGTAAACCCGTGAGCTGAATCAATAACGGCGAGCGGCTGTGCCATTTTCCGAGTTGAGCCTTGAACGGAGTCTGTTTGGGCTGGTAACGCAGATGCGCCAGCCACGCAGGAACAACTCCAAGCGATGCTGACGGAGGCTGGTGGTATAGGCCAGTGGCATCCAAAATAGTAGGAAGGAAAAGTGAATGGAACGGATTCTTGCAATAACGCTCGCATTTTCGGTGCTTGCCAATATCGCGCTTGCGGCCGAGGTGGTGCGGCCAGAACTAAAGCCTGTGACGAACCTTCACGATAGTAAGGGCATTCATGAAGACCTGATCGCATCACAGGAGCTAATTGCTTTGGGCTGCATGGGTAAACTGAATATTGCACCTACGGCATCAGGGCGTTATGACTCTGCCTCACTGGTAAAAATCCAAGAATGTGCAGACAACGAGGGTACTGATCTGGCCGCGAAAATACTTGCGGAATACAAACAAGGTGAAATTGAGAAGGCCCGAATTCCGACCTACATGGTCCATTACGCGGTGATTTTTGCAAAAGAAAACAATCCCGAAGCTCAGAAAATGGCAACAACTGATCTGATTAAAGCTGCGCGAGGCAGGGTAAAAAGCAATACCCCATCACGGCTGAGTAAGAAGGAAAACGTCCATGCAAGACAATGAAATGGTAGGGCAAAAGAATGGGTGATTGGGAACGAACGTTCGGAGAGACCGGGATGGGCGACGGTTTCAACGACTCATTCGGGCAAGACCCGCATAGATGGACAAAGCGCACCGTTACGATGCATTTCGAAACCGCAGAGGAGGCGAAGCAGTGGGCAAGGGAGCATCCCGGCCAAGCCATCGTGCGTAGCCCAGAAGGTTCCGGATTCATCGCCCGTGTCATTTTGATGGAGAACCAGTACTCGGGTGACAGCTATCTGGAGTGCGAGAAAGAAGAGTATTTCGCGGCTGCCAAGGATCATCGTATCCGGAAAGAGGCCGTCGACCATGCTGGCAAATGCATGGGCCTATGGACCAACGACAAGGCGTATTGGCTTTATGACAACGGGTACAAGGAGCTGCTGCTTCAGCTGTACCAGGAAAGCCTGGAGCGCCTGAGAACACGGCTGTTTGACCATAAGACCGAGAACGAGATAGGCGATCGACTCAACGCATTGCTGCCAACACCGTTCCCGGACAATTACTACCCGGTTCGCTGAGTGCGGTTAACCTATGACTTCAAAGTAAACGGGGGCGACAAAAAAGGCGTCCTGTCTAGTTAGTCACGAGTCTGTTGAGTTCACCGTCGTCCGGTAGCTCAGTAATCAAGGATATGTCGCTGTGAGTGCGCTTCGTAAAGCGGGAGACTTCCCCAACAAATCGGTTGTGGAGTACGCGACCATCAAAGTTGAGATTCCGCACAGGTTGGTCCCGATCAATCTGCGCAACGAGCACTACGAAGACGAAGACCTTGTAAAAGATCTTTCCGTCTCACCGACCGGACGTCTCAGTTACAAAACGCTGTACTTGGACAGCAAAGATTTGGCCGAACAGCTTGCGGAGAGACTTGCAGATCTGTTCAAGAGCAGGCCTTACCGCGACCATTACTCGCTGGCAGTGTCCGTTGAGCGCACCACCATGACGGTGACGGCAACCAAGGTAAGCGTACGGGCATCCCCCCTTTTCCGAACACCTGAGTCAGGCTGAATATTGAGCCTAATCGTGTGCGCTTTGCCAATTCAGTCATTTTGGACGTTTAACGCAGGGAACAACCATTACGCTTGAGGCAATCCCGATTTATCGGAATTGCCGCGTAATCAGAAAATTTAAGCATTTCGGGCACGTTGCTTTCAGTGCCTGGCTAGTCTGAGGTTAGCCCTCAGCTTCCCTAAAGCCTTTGTCATACCACAAATCGGTTAACCAACTGATTCAGGTTAACCGCCAGTTTTGACATTTCACCGCATGCACTTGCTGTCTGGCTGGCACCCGCAGCGTTTTGCGCTGCTAACTCGCGGATACTGACCAGATTGCGATCAACCTCGCGGGCTACATGCGATTGTTCTTCAGAGGCGGTCGCGATCATGAGGTTACGTTCATTGATCTGAACAATGGCCGTGGCTATCTGATCCAGCGAGGTACTGGCTTCCTGGGCGACGCCAAGCGATTCGGTCGCAAGGTCTCGGCTCGTGTTCATTGCCTTCACGGCCAGATCAGAATCGTTCTGGATGGCAGCGATCATCTGCTCGATTTCCTGGGTCGACACTTGAGTGCGATGGGCCAAAGCTCTTACTTCGTCCGCAACCACCGCAAACCCACGACCTTGCTCGCCTGCGCGTGCTGCCTCAATGGCTGCGTTCAAAGCCAACAGGTTGGTTTGTTCTGCAATTGCCCGAATCACCTCGACCACTTTAGTGATGCTCTGGGCACGATCTGACAACCCTTGAATCTGCTCGCTGGTGTTTTCAACGTTACCGTTCAGCGTTTGAATTGACTTTAACGTCTGAGCCACTCGCGCCAAACCAACCTCGGTATACCCTTGGGTACGCTTCGACTCTTCAGAAGCTGACTCCGCGTTACGTGCGACCTCGTCAACTGCCGCGCTCATTTCTGTGACCGCTGTGGCTGCTTGATTGACCTCGTCATTCTGGGCGACAAGACCACGACTCGACTCCTCAGTAACCGCTGTCATCTCTTCTGAAGCAGAGGCCAGTTGGGTGGACGAATCGGAGATCTGCATTATCGTGTTGCGCAGGTTTGTCTGCATCTGCGCAAGTGCTTTCAACAATCGCCCTGCTTCATCAGTACCGCTGACCAATACCTCCTTGGAGAGGTCACTGGCCGCAATACGCTCCGCGACGGACAATGCATCGTTAATCGGAGAGGTAATACTTTTCGTCAGCAGTAATGCCAAGCCAATCGTCAAAATGACTACGCCCGTTATAAGGCCAACGACAAGCCACAGGCCGTTGTTGTAGAGATCGGTTGCGGTTTGCCCAGCCTGCGCTGCGCCCTGGTTGTTGAATTTGGTCAAGTCATTGATCTGCTGTTCCATCGCATTCGTGAGCGGGCGGATACCTGTACTCACCAGATTGGCCGCTGTGGCTATGTCACCTTGTCTCATCAAAGGTTCGAGAATATCCAGTTGTTTGGAATAAGCATCGGCGCTGTTTTTTACTGGAGTGTAAAACGAGCGCTCTTTATCGCTCGCTATCAGTGGCTCATAGCCCGCCACCGCATCGGTGAACGCCTTACGATAGCCAGCGAAGCTTTCAATGTTCTTTTGAATGGATTGAGGGTCAGCAATGCCTCGCTGGGTTTCGAGCCTAAGGCGAAGGGTAGTGATATTCATCAGCGCCGTTTGGCGGATGCTGACCATCCAATTGAGTTCGACGTCTTTTTCGGCATCCCTTAGCTTGCCCATTTGGAGGACTGCGAATATGCCCAGCACAAAAACCAGAATGATGATTGAAGTGAAAAACAGGGCAGCTCGTGGAGCTAAATTGAGATTTCTAAGGCGCATGCTAGATTCCTGCTTTCCAATGATGGTTGACATATTCAAAAGGCTATCGACCCAAAATTGGAAACTTTAAGCTTTTCGTCAAGAGGCGATGTGGCCGCTAGACGGCTGTCAAAACCTGGCATGCAGATTCAAAGGCCACGAAGCAGCTTGAATGATCAGGCCAGCGGCACAAAAGGCCTACCCCCATCTCAACTGGGTTGCATGGCAATGGGATGAAGAAGGCGAGACGGGCAGCAAGTCGGCCATAATCAACATTGGCTTGTGCCTAGAACGGGCTGGCATGTGAACTGCTTTCTGATGGTGTCGGCCATTGCTCGTCCCTCGACGCAGTTGCGACCTCTGGTTTTGGCACAGTAAAGCAGTCGATCTGCTTCCTTAAGGGCGGCTGTATAACCCTCCTTCTCCGGTGCGTTGATCGCCACCACGCCGGAACTGATTGTTACGTTCCCCACTGGACTGCCGGAGTGCTCTATAAGTGCGTTTTCAATGCCTAACCTGACTTTTTCGGCAACGCTCAAAGCACCCGCTAAATCTGTTTCAGCTAGCAGGATCACGAACTCCTCACCGCCATACCGTGCCGCTAGATCGCCAGCCCGGTTGATGCAGCTGCCTATGATCCCTGCCACTTGGCGCAGGCAGTCGTCCCCTCGCAGATGGCCGTAGCAGTCGTTGTATTGCTTGAACCAGTCGATATCCAACAAAATGATGGCGATGACCGAGTTATTTCGAGACGCTCGTCCCCACTCTTTTTGCAACGTAGCGTCGAAGCAACGTCGATTGGCCAGATGCGTCAGACTGTCGGTCTGAGCGATGACCTCAAGCTCGGTTTGAGCAATACTCAACTTGTTTTCGGCAATGATCAGGTGCTGGATTTGCCTGTACAAACACATACCCAGCAAAACCAAGGCCAAAGTGATCATGCCTACCAGCGCCATGGATCGATACGCATAGGCCCACCAGGGGGCGAATACATGCTGGCAGGACACGCCAGCAGCAGCGACGATGGGCAACCCAGAAACCCGCCGATAGGCATAAATCCTTTCCACACCATCCACTACAGACTTGATCACAGCGGTACCGCTATCGCTGTATGGCAGGTAACTGGTGAAAATATCCCCTTTTGCCACATTGGTCGTCATGAGTGCGGTTAACGTCGGTCGACGAGCCAGCAGGTCGCCATTGTTCAGCGCAAGGAAAATAACGCCCTTGTCGTCCACATCCATACGCTTGAAGAATGATTGGAAATAGGCAACGGGCACAGTCGCTAATGCCACACCTGCAAATGTACCGTCGGCAGCATTAATGCGCCGACTGATAGGGATAACCATCTCTCCCGTAATGCGACTCTCGACAATAGAACCAACGTGGATGGACTCATCGTCGTTATCGCGGTGATACGCGAAGTACGCGCGGTCGCTGTTGTTTTTCACCTGTATACCTTGGGAAAAGGAGTTGGCGACCCAGTTGCCTTGGGCATCGTAGATGAAAAGCCCCTGGATGCCGTCCACATTCACCACATCCTGAGCCATCAGTTTCGCCAGTCGAGCTTGCTGAGCCCCCTCTGCACCATCGTGCTCCACGCGCTCCACGAGATCACGCAGCGTATTATCAGCTTGTCGTACCGTATCCTGAGCTTGCTGCTCGGCGGCAAGAACGATGTTTGAAACCGCAATTTTGGCGGTAGCTACGCGCTCACGCTTGGACTGGTTCATCTGCCAGGCTGTAGCCAAAATCAACGAGAGACACACCAGAGCAATGAAGCCAAGCAGTGCTTTGGTGAGCACGGAAGGCGCGAGTCTGGTGGAGGTGAGGTAAAAAGGCTTCATAGAAGGCGTCATCAAATTGGCTTGTGAACACTCTATGCAGCTTTCGTACCTGTGCCCGTGAGGCTGGCTAGCTGCACAGCAACGTGTCTGCAAGCGCCCTTAGCTTTTGCTTTTCCTCGTCCAAAACCAAGGCGCCGCCTGACCTTCTCAACAGGAGATTCGCGTGCTTCAAGCAAACGGCTTTGAACAAAGCGGGGTTGATCTGAGCAAGGCTGATCAAAGCTTTCATCACGCGCAGATCCAACTCGATGATTGCTGCGCCATCTCTGGCTATCGGCGCAAAGAAGTCATCGAACAAGTCGTCGACATCCAAGCCATGCAGAAAAACCCGCCCGCAGCTTTTTTCATGTTCTGGGGCAACTGGCTGTGGCTTACCCCACGCAGTCAAGCTACGTACGCCTCGCCCGATGACATCAATGGCCGTGCCGGGGTCATTCACTGCGGGAGACAGCGCGCGGGATGCTATTTCCGACAGCACTGAAAGTCCAAAGCGGGGGTCGTGTTCGAAGGTTCTCCGGATGCCTATTGTCAGCGTAGCGAGTACCTTCTCCGACGGCTCGCTAGTGACCTCGACAGAATCATTGGCCAGCGGTACGAGATAGGCCAGTGGCATCCCCATATGGACGAAACTACCGGGGAGAATATCCACGAATATTTTGAGGTTTCCGGCCTCCGCTACCTCGCTCAGTGCCTGAACATCGATATGCTGTACATATCCAGTCGATTCACTGGTAACGATCTGAGAGCAGATTGGCACAGTCCACCCCTTTGGGAAAGCGACTCCGCCCAGATATGGCCACCGTACTCTATGATCGATTGCATCAATGGCCGCTTTCTCCACTAGATCAATCGTCTCGCCCATTCGCCCCAGTTTTGAAAGGTGATCAATCCAGCGCAGAAGCGTGTAAACGATGAGGATGACCACCACCATGGTCGCTGCGAACAGGAGCACCCGCCCTTGGGCGCCATAGACTCCGGTGCTCAACGCGATGATGCCTACCAGGCTAAATAGAAATGAGCCGATGAACGTCGCGAGCGCGTTTTGTGTTGTCGTGTCCTCCATTACCAACGTCGTCGCACGCGGTGTTACGCCACTGCTGGCCGCGCCGTACGCTGTCACCATAGTGCTTAGCGAAAAGGTGGTCACTGCAAGCATGCTGGAGGCAATGATGCTCAGAATCTTGTCAACGGCATCTGCACCTATACGGGCCGACAGAGAAAATGGAATCGAGTCCTTGAGCAAGATTGATATCAAGGCGGTCGCTACGCCCAGCAGTGAAAACAAGGTAGCCCTGAGCCAGAGCTTCTTTGTGAGTTGCGCCAGTATCCAACGCCATCGAGCGATCATAGCCTTACCTTTTTGGACAACTGCCTAGGAAGCAAACGGAATCATCCTCTGATCACCTAGACTGATTGAGTTCGTTCAACAACAGAAGGTTCAGCGCATAGGCGCCGAACATTGCATCTGCGCACCGAGCTTTCTATGATCGCCCTGGGTGCGCCATTGCATAAAGCGATGCGCAGGTTAAAAGCAAACGCTGGTCGGGCCGCCAGTGGAGTTCTACTGTGGCCAGCAAAAAACCAGCATCTTCACCTATTCCTCGCCCTCAAGTTTTAACCGAACGTGCGCTTTCAGCGCTGGAGCGGTTCTCCCATATCGAAGCGGTCAGCGGCATTGCGCTTTTGTTGGCTGCTATCGTCGCTCTCATTTGGGCCAATAGTGCGATAGCAGGGTCTTATGAGCATTTCTGGAACGCCGAGCTGACCATAGGTGTTGGGCACTTCACTATTTCACGGTCGCTGCATTTTCTGGTCAACGATGGATTGATGACTGTGTTCTTCCTCGTCGTGGGCGCGGAGATACGTCAAGAGATAAGTGACGGTGCGCTTTCCAGCTTCAAGCTCGCTACGTTACCTATTGGTGCTGCGCTGGGTGGTGTGGTCGTACCTGCGCTGATCTATACGTTGCTCAATTTCGGCACCCCTGCCTCCAGCGGGTGGGCTGTGCCTACGGCGACGGACATTGCCTTTGCCGTGGGCGTGCTTGCTCTCTTGGGTAAATCGATTCCCGGCTCCGTGAGAGTCCTCCTACTTGCGCTGGCGATCATTGATGACATCGTTGCAATACTGATCATCGCTGTTTTCTACACAGCCAACCTGGATTACCTGGGGTTGGTCATTGCAGCAGCAGGGTTGCTGATCGTGCTGATATTTCAACGCATGGGTATTAGCAAAGCTTACGTCTATGTCATACCTGGAGCGATTGTATGGTTTGGGCTCTTAAAGACCGGCGTTCATCCAACGCTTGCCGGTGTTGTTCTAGGGCTAATGACGCCTGTCAATTCCAAGCCCTTGCGTGAACGACCTCTGGATACGATTGGGCGTACATTTCAGGAACTGATGGAGCGCTTCTCGCACGCAGAGCAGAGCCCAAAGGCAGTAGCTAAACCACTGAAACAATTGCGCCATGCAGAGCGAGAAATGTTATCTCCTGTGCAGAGAGTGCAATTGGGGCTGCACCCATGGGTCGCCTACGGCGTCATGCCGCTATTCGCGCTGGCCAATGCCGGTGTCAGTCTAAAGGGTATCAATCTGGACGATACGGTGGCGCAAGGTGTGCTTATTGGGGTGACGACGGCGTTGGTACTTGGCAAGCCGCTGGGGGTGATGATCGCCAGTTTTATGCTGATAAAGCTCAAAATCTGTGAACTGCCTGATGGGGTCAAATGGGAGGGCGTCGCGTTGGTAGGGCTGCTGGCAGGTATAGGCTTCACCATGTCTATTTTCATTTCCGGCCTTGCGTTTGACGATCCTGGTTTACTCGCGGCGGCTAAATTAAGTGTACTTGCCGCTTCGTCCTTGGCTGCGATGCTCGGTTTGGTTTGGGGGAAATCCAAGTTCCGCTCATTTGCCGGTAGACCAGCCGCAGGACTCTAATTGCCTATTTTGTGAAAGCCCCTCCACACGTGCGGTAGCAACTGATCGACTTCACTTGCCCGCTGCGTTGGCAGGCGTGTTAGCACGTCCTTCAAGTAAGCATATGGATCATGACCATTAATCCGCGCAGACTGGATCAAACTCATGATCGCCGCCGCTCGCTTTCCGCTGCGTAGTGACCCTGCAAAGAGCCAGTTCTTGCGTCCAAGAGCCCATGGCCGGATCTGGTTCTCTGCCCAATTATTATCAATGGGTACGGCCCCGTCATCGAGGTAGCGCGACAGCGCCACCCAGCGTTTCAGGCTGTAATCGAGTGCTTTGCTGATGGCTGATCCTTCGGGCACAAGATCGCGCTGGGCGCTCATCCAGGCATGCAGCATGTCCATTACCGGAACGGCTTTTTCTAGCCGTATTCGGTGCCGTAAATCCGGCTCCAAATCGCGGACTTCGCTCTCGATTTCGTACAACAATTGGATATAGCGCAGGGCTTGCTCGGCGAGCGTGCTTTTATTCGTCGCATGCAACTCGAAGAACTTACGCCGTGCATGTGCCATGCATCCGATCTCGGTCACACCTAGCTCGAAGCTGGCTTTGTAGCCGCCAAAGTCATCACACACCAACTTACCCCTCCAGTCTTTCAGGAAGTTGCGAGCATGCTCACCGGAGCGGCTGGGGCTAAAGTCGTAAACCACTGCTGCCAAATCCGAGAATTGGCTGGTAGCGTAAGCCCACATATAAGAACGGTGGGTTTTCTTCGAGCCCGGAACGAGCATCTGCACCGGTGTTTCATCGGCGTGGATCACCTGCTGCCCAAGCACTACGTCGCGCAGCGCGTCGACCAGCGGCTGCAACTGAGCCCCAGTCACGCCAACCCATTGAGCCAATGTTGAACGTGGAATCGCCAAGCCTGCTCGACCGAAGATCGATTCCTGACGGTAAAGCGGCAGATGGTCAGCGAACTTGGCAATCATGACGTGAGCCAGCAGTCCAGCGGTTGGGATGCCCTTGTCGATGACCTGAGCCGGAACCGGTGCCTGAATGAGGGTTTCACAGTCATCGCAGACCCATTTGCCACGCACATGACGCTCGACGGTGAACACGCCTGGTGTGTAATCAAGCTTCTCACTGACGTCTTCACCGATGCGCTTGAGTGCACAGCCGCATGGGCAGCGAGTGTTGTTCGGTTCGTGATGGATCAGTGTGCGTGGAAACTCAGCCGGTAATGCAGTGCGCTTGGGTTTCTGCTTTTTCTCGGTCGCCGCTGGCACTGTCTGCAAGGCCTGAAGCTCTGCTTCAATCGCTGCGATATCGGTATCGATCAGGTCATCGAGCAAACTGGCCTGCTCAGGATTCATCTGCTCGCTGCGCTTGGCAAATTTCAAGCGCTTGAGCTGGGCGATCTCGTGAGTCAGCTTCTCGATCACCGTCTGATCGCGGTTGATCTTCTTGCCCAGCGTGTCGACCTGGTGGTCGAGCGTCTCGATACGCTGCATCAACTGCGCCGCCAAGACGCGCAGTTGTTCAGGGGTCAGGTGATCGAAATTGGGTAGCGAAGTCATGGGGCAATTTTGCCAGAGCAGGCAATTCGCGACGATAGACCGATAGGCTAATGGCAACCGTTAAAGCAGTGTGATCGAGCCTCCAGAACCTGCGCGTTGCCATGGCAGACCCAACACCAAAGCCTGAAGTTGCTCGGTATCCAGTTCCATCTCAGAACCATGGCGAATGCCAGGCCAGTGGAACTTGCCTTGGTTCAACCGGCGCGCCGCCAGCCATATTCCGAAGCCGTCATGCACCAGAACTTTCATACGATTGGCGCGGCGGTTGGCGAACAGATAAGCGCAGTGCGGCTTCGCCGCACCGAAAACCGCGACCACTCGGGCCAGCGCTGTGTCGGTACCGGCACGCATGTCCATGGGCTCGGTGGCGAGCCAGATGGCGTCGATGCGGATCATTGCGAAAGGCTGCGGATGAAGCGGGCACAGCCGTCCGGGTCGGAAATGGGCCATTTGACCGTGATGGTTTGGCCGCCCAGCGGCAATGCGATAGCCACCGCCTCATCAGCGTGCCGCTTGGGCATGGGTTGCAGTGGTACAAATGCCGGAAGTGGAGCAACCGCCTTGTCGCGGTAAATCGGCAGCCACTTGCGAATAACGTTGGCGTTTATGCCATGGCTGATGGCGACGCTGGAAACTGACGCTCCAGGTTGCAGGCATTCCTGAACGACCTGGGCTTTAAAAGGCTTCGGGTAAGAGCTTCGTTGGCGCATGGGAATCCTGGCGATAAGGGTGATCGCGTCCGCTTAAAAATAGACGGACAACATCGCCCTTAATGCTGGAGTTCGGAAGGTGAGTTCGCCGGACGCTTACCAACCAAGTGCAAGATCAAGCATTCAGACCAGGTAGCTAGCTACCTTGCTGAGGAATAGGAAAAAGCATGCTAATTCTGACTCGCCGGCAAAGTGAAAAATTGATGATTGGTGACGAAATTGTTGTCGATCTTCTGAGTGTTGATCCTGGAATTGGGGCCGTTCGTGTAGGAATTTCTGCACCAGACTCTACAATTGTAGAAAGCTCAGACTTCGTCATATTAAGCGACAAAGATAAGCCCGAAGCTGTTGTTACCCACAAGCGCCGTAGGAGGATCTAGGGCTAAGCAGTCAGTCATCCTAGGCTGCATTGGTAGAGCGCCAATTGCCCATTGCAAAGTGTGTTTAGGAATACAGCAAATGGCGCTCTAACTGATGCCGCTTCAGACAGAGGAAAACTCCTCAGACCACTAGCCCGCCTTGCGGGCTAAGTGCGTAGAGAGGGACGGTTTTCGGTCCTCAGGGGTAGAGCAGTGAACAATGGATATCATCGCGCTTTTACAGCAAGCATTAGACGCTTCAAACAAGCTTCGGGACCTGGCTAAGAAGG
Source organism: Pseudomonas syringae group sp. J309-1 (assembly GCF_032582135.1). Taxonomy (NCBI): domain Bacteria; kingdom Pseudomonadati; phylum Pseudomonadota; class Gammaproteobacteria; order Pseudomonadales; family Pseudomonadaceae; genus Pseudomonas; species Pseudomonas syringae group sp. J309-1. Next base: position 44,125 of record NZ_JAWHNU010000008.1, read on the forward strand.
TCGGGGATGCAGATTTCAAAATGCTCGTTGCAGATCTACATTCGGCCCTTGGTGACGCGAAACTTGAATCTGGTGAGCTGAAAATGAAGCTCGCGGCTGCTCAGGAGCAGATTGCTCTTCTTCATACACAAATTAAGCAGAAGGCAACTGGTCAGCCAACCTACACGGACGAAGGTGTATACAGCTTCGATGGAGAGGTAGGGAGGTTTTGTACCTCTTGTTGGGATGCCGGTCAGCTTCGAGTCAGGCTGTCTAATGTTGCACCTGATTTTCACTTTGCGGGCAAATGGATGTGTCCCAAGTGTAACGCGCACTACAGCCCTGAGGACTGAGGAAAATCAAATGACCATGCGCACCTACGAGTACTTCGCCTGCCCTAATGGGCACCACGGCGAAGAAAAAACCTCCGAAAACGATCAGCCCTACTCAAAAAGCTGGGCGCAGGTATCCATCAAAGGGATGACGGATGGTCCTAACGGGGCCTACGCGTGCACCGTTTGCGGTTTGCCAATGTCTTGTGTTCCGAAGCCTCTGTCCTAGGAAAACGCGGCGGATCTCCCGCACAGGTACACCACACTCACATCTGTTGCTGCTGGCCCATAAGGAAGTGAACCATGACAATGCTCGACAACGCTGTGTCCTCAATCCGCTTGGGCGTTGAGGACTTTAAAGCCATCCCAGCCGACGAGGCCCGTGCTCTGTCGGCGATCCGAAACCTCTCTGCCGGGCTGCTGTTGATGTTCAAGGTGAAGCTTCAAGAGCTGAGCCCGGCTGACTCCAAAGAAGCATTGCTCAAACAGCATGTGACTACAGGTCTAGATGCCGATGGCAATCCAGTTTGGGTCGGTAAAGGAGGACAGACAGTCGATGTCCGAACAATCCAAGAGCGCCTTAAGAACCTCGGAGTGGAGGGCATCGACTGGACCCTTCTAGAAAAGCTGACAACCATGCGTAACGATGTCGAGCACTACTATTCAAAGCTGCCTGCATCAGGTTTGGCCGAAGCCATGGCCGCTTCCTTCCACCTTATCCAGCAGTTCGTGCCTCGCTATCTTGACCGAACCCCAATTGAGCTCCTCGGTGGTGAACTCTGGAAGTTCCTGACGGCCCAAGAGGCTTTTTATAATCGCGAATTGAAGATTTGCCAAACAGCTAATAAGCAGGTGCCTTGGGGGCATGAGCTTCTAAGGAGCTCGTTTGAATTACTGCAGTGTCCTGCCTGTAGATCGCACCTTATCAAGCCCGTCACGTTGGTGAGCTCTGCATCGGAGATCGCCTTTGAATGTACCTGTTGCGCCTATAACGCCACTTATGCTGAGGCAGCTGAAAACATCGCGACAGAGCACCATTTACCTGATCTGTACTACGCCTTAACCAAGGGAGGTGAAGCCCCGCTGGAGCATTGCTCTTCGTGCGGACACTTCACCTACCAGACTGAAGAGTTCGAATGCATTCTATGCCTTGAGGACAGTCCTGGCCCGGCTTGCGCCGAGTGTGGCGCGACGTTGGAGTCGGAAATCGATAACGACGACGATATGACTCGGCTGTGCGGCATGTGCCGCTACGCCATCGAGGCTGACTGACCAACTGGTGGCGACGACTACAACGGGGCGAAAGCGTGGGTCGCTGTTGACCCCGATCAGGAATAGGAAAAATCTATGTCGACTTACTTGCTAGTCATCACACCAGATCGTATAGCAGCGGGTACACAGTCAAAGGTGTTTTTAGATTTAATCGGCTGCAATCTCGACCGCGACCCTCCTGCTGCGTGGAATGGCGTTATCAGTGGAAGCGACGGGAATACAGGCACTTTGTGGGTCACGTTGCTTCAAATGCAGGATGAGAAAGTCAACTATGGCTCCGACCTCACCGTGGTGTGGACGCCTAGCCCGTTGGATGAAACGGTTGATCCGCAACGCAAATTGTACCTTGCCCACCGTGACCAAATTATCAACATCATTGACGAACTCGCTATTGATCTCGGCACCGAACGTCCCCCAGAAGCAGCCTATTTCGGTGGCAGCGTCTGTTGGGTACTGCGAAATGCAAACACCTCGGTGCTTTCGGGTGACCTCGCAGGCGGTTATCGAGCGCAGTTCAAGCTTATAAACGGGGCGAAATCCAACAACTGATTCTGCTTAGGAAAAGGCCCAGATACGCCCAAGCCGTTGCGAGAAGGCTACTACGCCGGCATTGTTTTTGGGTATGACTCGCGAGATGAAGAGCATCCCTATGAAGGGCAGGAAGCCGCAGATTGGGAAAAAGGGCGGGTTCAGGGGCTGGCTGACATTTACAAGATGGAGTAATGCCGTGGCGCATTTTGGGGACGTTTACCAGGGCGAAAAATGGATAGACGAGATTACAGCCAGTAGCCCTAAGCAGGCAGTGGATGATGGTGGAATGCCTTTTGATTTAACGGATGGAGCATGAAAAGAAATAAGCATTCTATTGGGGTTGCCGGGATATTCCTGTTCTGTATTTCTCCAGTTCTCATCTTGGTGTTAGCACCGAGATATCCGACCATGATCGAGCGAAGAATAGAATCCACCAGATTAGCAGCTACATCGGTCTACAGAACTACGCAGCCTAATCATAGCAATGTGAAGACGCTGGAAATCATCATGCCGGATGGAAGAGCGTATGACGTGGAAACGTATCTGAATGCGCAAAAGAACGTAAATTTTGACTCAAATCCGTGATGGGAAGACCAAATTAAGTCGGTAGCATGGACACTTTCGGGATGTTGTCTCAAAATAAATTTTGTAGAAATGAATGCTTTAGGGATCTAAATGGATAAGATTTATGCGGTTCAAGCCTTCAGGGGGCTTGCAGCTTTGATGGTCGTTGCGTTTCACGGGCTGAGTATCCAAGAAAAGTACCTGCCGGGGTCAATGTTCCTTCCACAGATATTCAATCTTGGTCAAACAGGTGTAGACCTATTTTTCGTAATCAGCGGATTCGTAATGGTTGTGGTAAGTCAAAGTAAGGTTTACTCAACCAGAGGGATCGCAGCCTTCCTTCGCAACAGAATGTTGAGAATTTATCCGACCTACTGGGTTTACTACTTCTTGCTGCTTGTTGTTTTTTTGTCCGTGCCCGGCATAATCAATAGCTCTCAAGGTGGAGAGGTAGACTTAATTAAATCATTCTTTCTAGTTCCCAACGACAAACTTCCTTTATTGTTGGTCGCTTGGACGCTGACACACGAACTGTGGTTCTATCTCGTGTTTGCTGGGCTTTTAATGCTCCGCAATAGGATGAGGCTTGTCGGTCTTGGGGTGTGGTTAGCTGTAATTATACTGGCGTCAGGGTGGCAGTTCACCTCTCCGCTTCTACGTGTAGCTTTCCACATTTTTACCGTGGAATTCATTTTCGGAGCTTTGCTTGCCTATGCTTATCTAAGTTTACGATCCGAGAGGCTGGGGGGCATCATCGCGATCCTGGGCCTGGCTGTCGCTAGTATACTGCTGTACTTCGGGTTTTCGGAAGTTGCGAAAGGTAATGTTGATGTGCAGTCAAATATCTCGATTTCCAGAGCAATGTTTCTTGGAGGTGGTTTTTCTATACTTGTATTTTCAATGGCTATTTTTGAATCGCTGAAATGGGTAAGTGTTACTAATGCCTTGCGGTTTCTGGGTGATATTTCGTACTCTGTCTACTTGTCTCATGTCTTAATATTAAGCCTATTGGGTCGTGTCTGGTATGCATTAAATGCGTCTGGGACCGTTGTTGAGTTTCATGCTTCTGTATTTTGGGTGGCTGCGTTTGCTAGCGTAGTTATTGGTGGGTATTTGGCTTTTGCGCTGATTGAGCGTCCGTTGTTGAAGGCAACCTTGTACAGATTAACTTCAAAAGCCTCTACTGATACCAAGCAAGAGATTCGGCGTTCGTATTGATGAACTGGCGAATCCCAGCAGAAATCGGGCTACATCTGGCTAGCTGTCACATAGCAGAGTATGGCGGAATCAGTATTTCACGTTGGACATCGGTGATTCTTTAGACTGCTGTCCTCCCTGGTCGTAAAGCTTGGTACCTCGCTGGTTAACTGCGCACGCAGTGCCCCTGCAGTGCACTGGGGTGTGTGTTACTGCAGTGGTGCGCTTGGAGCTCCGCGTGGATCTAGGCCGTGACCACATGGCCGAAAGGTCACGAGAAATTCAGGTGCAAACGAAGGTGTCGCATAAGCGCCGACCATGAACCAAGCACCAAGACAAACTCCGATTGCATGCCACTGCTAACCTATGACAATCTGGTTTTGCCGGAGACGGATCAAGAACTTTTAAAATGAGGATGTTCTATGCCTTCAGTACAGGATTTACTGGCGGAATTACGCGGCATGATTATGGAGATTCAGACAGCAGCCCAGACACCAGGCAAGATAGTTACAGAGGAGGCTGAAAGCTTTGTAACTAGAGCAGAAACGGCAATAGCTGAACTTGAGCAAGGAGGGGGGATGATAGGCGACATCGAAGCTATCGGTGAGCTCACCGAACTCGCAGCAGAGGGTGCAGTTATCGTGCTGGCCTTGTAACGGTGCGATTTCTTTCGTGAGTTCGTTATTGTTGGTTTGAAGTTTTGGTCGTGTGCCTCACATCGCACGATCAATACACGGTTCCTCATGGGCCCTAGCGCATCTTTTCTCTCCCTATCAGCTAGCATCTCCGCATAACCTGCTTCCTGAAGGATCTAGTTGTAAGTCCGGCGCTACCCTATGGGTAGGCCGAACGGTCTCAAGCCCCCATCAAAACTGACTGGCTATGTTTTAGTCTAAGCATTTGCCCAATTGCAGTCGCTACCGCTTCGAAAGCGGCGTAAATGTCAGATTGACCCAGTATTTCGTGGGCGGTTGTGTTGGATACTCCGCTAACGATTTCAACGGGTATAGTTTTCGCTGTGGCATGCTCGATCACCGTAAGGAGTCTACTCAGTGAAAAGTTTGTCGGGTGGCGGATGAACGGCTCAGTTGACCTGGCTTTAGCATAGCCACGTCCAATGCAGCCACACGAGGTAGCTGGCTCGGTCGCCGCTACGAGCTTCAGGTACCACACGTGAAGGGTGCTAACAGATCTTTTGAGCACCGCCCGACTCTGGTCAACTCTGAAGTTCTCTTTCAGCTTGGCAGTATTCGGAACGAGTTAACGGTCGCTGCGTTCGGTCGCGCGGTGCAGGTCGTCTCGGACGAGTTCTTGGTGATCATAGGCGATCATGAGAGCTGCGTCCTCGATTGGCAGCACACGGGCTATAGGCGCTGATTCACTGGTAGGCCGTCTTGAGAAGATCGACGCGCTAGAATGTCATTTAAGGTAAAACCGCCTACGGTGACAAAATCTTATGAAGTCAAGAATCGGCCCAAACGGGGTGCATCTTTTCGATCGCGTTTCAGGCCTGAATGTCCTGTTAGACGAGTTGCGCCCGAAAGAGGCGATTTGGTCAACGTCCCCCCGCCAGGTATCCATTGCTCTAACAAATGTTTGCGACCTTCACTGCGCGTACTGCTACGCGCCGAAGCACAAGGCGTCGCTGCATACTGACCAGGTGCTCGGCTGGTTGAAGGAACTTGATACTGAGGGGTGCCTCGGCATCGGATTTGGCGGCGGCGAACCCACGCTGCATCCTGATTTCGTCGACATATGCAAACGAGTTGCAGGAGAGACTCAGCTCGCGGTCACATTCACGACTCATGGTCATCGCCTGACGCCACAGCTAGTCGAGCACCTCAAGGGCTCGGTCCACTTCGCACGCATTAGCGTTGATGGGGTAGGTCGCACCTATGAACAACAGCGCGGGAAGCAGTTCGCCAGCCTGCTCCGAGGCATGGAGTCGATTGCGACCTTGTCGCCATTTGGGATCAACGTCGTGGTCAACGAGCGTACGGTCGTAGAACTTGACGCGATGAGCGAGCTCGCGCAAAAGGTTGGAGCTAGCGAATTGCTGTTGCTTCCTCAGCAAGCAACCACCGCGGTTGCAAGCATGAATGGAGTTGTCGGCCGAGCACTTCAGGACTGGGTCTCCAGCTACAGAGGCAAGGTGCGCCTTGCGGTCAGTGAGGCAGGTGCGTCAGGACTGCCTACGTGCGACCCGCTCCCCGATGAGCGAGGCCTTCAGGCCTATGCGCACATAGATGCGTCCGGCATGCTTCGTGCGAGTTCTTACTCGCCCGCCTGCGTTAAAATTGAAAACTCCGGCGTTCTGTCGGCGCTTAAACGACTCAGAAATACCCTCGAGATCAACCGGGAGACTCAGTCATGAAGATTTGGAACGGATACGGGTCTGAGCATTCGATGAACCTGGTTCTCATCGGGAAGTTCAAGCGAGCGCAAGACGCCGAGAAGGTCGAGAGGGACATTGACAGGCTCAGCGCTCAGGCGTCTGAAGACGACGGCGACTCCATCCCTTTTGCTGAACCTGAGAATCAGAGATTTTCAGATGACATGCTTTCGTTGCTGGTAAGCCTAAACGTCCACTCCTTAGCACCAAGTGAGCTCGGACAGCTGGTATCAGATTATCGCCTAAAGCGTGAAGACGTTCGAATCACAGTAACGACCGATGAGGCTGACGTATCCGCATTCATGAAACTCTTCATTGAAGCCGGGGCGAAGGTCGAAGTTTTCTCAGCGCACGACTACCCGGCAGATTCAGACGACGCCATCTGACAAGGAAAACGCAGATGCCTGAAGTAAATTGGGATGTATTCAGCAAGCTACCCGGTGCGGCAGACGAAAACTTCGAGAAGCTTTGCCGCGCTCTGGTGCGTCGACACTACGGACGTTTCGGTCGCTTCAAGCAACTCGCAAACCAACCTGGCGTGGAGTTCCACCTCCAGTTGGCGGAGTCTTGCGGTCTTGGGGAACCACCACGCTGGATTGGTTGGCAATGCAAATGGTATGAGCTGACAAACGGGCAGGACTTGGGAGCCTCACGGCGCAGGATAATCGTCGAAGGCATCGAGAAGACGCGCAAACACGTCCCAGGTGTGACCGACTGGAAACTTTGGACACGCCACACCCTGACGAAGAGGGATCAAGAGTGGTTCTTCGCGCTTGAGAAAGACAGCTTTCCTGAGTTGAAGTTGGAGCTGCTGACGGCAACGGACATCGAAGACCTTCTTGTCGGGCCTGAAGCAATATTTCGAGAGACATACTTCGGCGAGCTTGTTCTGACGCCTCCGCTACTTGCTGAGCAGCACAAGCTCGCTGCGGCTCCATTCAAGCGCCGATATCAACCAGAAGTTCATGTTGTCGTTGAAGCCGAGGAGAAGATATTCAGGCATATGGGAGCCCAAGGTGCGTGGGAATCGCTGGATAAGCTCTCAAGTGCTCTGCAGAAGAACTGCACGGAAATTGCTTCGCTAACGGGTCAACTCAAAACTGAACTCAAGGCCGAAGTAGACTCGCTCTTGGTTCGAGCAAGCGAATCGGCAGGCCTGCTAGATGACCTGCACACAGCGCTTGGCAATGGCGACTTCGACACTGTACAACAGATGCTGGCTGCGAATCTGCCTCAACCGGTGCGCTACGACAGGCTACTCTCGAAGCTGCGTGGAGCCCGATCAGGCGGAGCACCGTTAGCCGCAAATTTGGTCGCGGACATCCATGCACTTTCCTCGGAGCTGCTTAGCCTGGAGCGGTCGATCGGTGTTCGAGCCGTGGCCGTTCTTGCAGCTGCGGGCGAGGGAAAATCCGAGCTTGCCGTCAAAGTGACGCAGCCTGATGGAGATCTCCCCGGCGGTGTCTTGCTACTGGGCAAGAATCTTCATGCAGGCCAGCGGCTTGACGATCTCGTGTCTGCCTTCAAGATAGCTGGTAGGCCGGTGGAGAGCTTCGACCGACTGGTTGAGGCCATTGATGCGGCGGGCCAGCGCGCAGGCAAGCGGATCCCCATTGTCATTGACGGTCTGAATGAGGCAGAAGACCCAAGAAACTGGAGGGATGAACTTGCCAGAGCGGAACAGCTTCTGGAGGACTTTCCGTACGTTCTACTGGTTGTCACTCTACGCAATGAGTTCGCGCAGATCTGCCTGCCGGAGGACTTTCCTCAAGTTGAGCACAACGGATTCCAAGAAGCCCCGACGACGGCCATCGACAAGTACTTCGAGTACTACAAGATTGACGCCACCGATGCGGACCTGCCAATCGAGTTCTTGCAGCACCCGTTGACGCTGAGAATCTTCTGCGAGGTGGCGAACCCTCGGCACCAGCAGATTGTCGGGGTGGAGGCGTTGCCCAATTCGCTGGCAAGCCTGTTCGAAGCGCACTTCAACAAAGTTGCCGAACGAGTTGCTGAGCTTTCAGCGACGGCGAATCGCATGTATCAGGATGAGGTGCAAGATGCGCTGCAGACTATTGCGGGTCTCCTCTGGGAGGGCAACGCTAGAAGCGTCGAGTTCCAAGCTGCTCGGACGGCAGTTCGAGACGTGGGCCGTTGGGACGCCAGCGTCATTCGCGCACTGGAGTCAGAAGGCGTCCTCGTTCGAACGACTTCTTCAGAAGGTGGCCAAGGAATTGCGTTTTCATACGACCTGATGGCTGGACATATGATGGCGCGCCACCTGCTTGCCAGGCCGGCCTTAGCGCAGTGGCTGCAAAGCGATGAAGGACGCACGCAGTTCCAATTCCGTGAGCCTGGAGCGCATACTTTCGCCTATGACGTGTTCCAGGCTCTAGTCAGCCAATATCCGCAACACTCTGGCAGGCGCCAACTTTGGCAAGACATGTCGGACGAGAATCTCGTTATGACTGCTCTGTCGTTGACGGCGCAATCAGACCCAAGGCAAATAGGGCGAGAAACGGTAGAACGGTTCGCGCGCGCAATGCAGGAGTCGAAGCAGTTCGCATGGAGAGCCTTCAAGAGACTTCGGAGTACCAGGGCAGCGCGAGCGCATCCGTATGATGTGGGTTTCTTGCATAGCGTGCTCTTGGCCATGCCCAACACGCAGCGCGATCTTTTCTGGACGGAGTGGGTTCGCGAGACGTCTGAGGAAATTGAAAACGATTTAAAATTCCTGTCGACCAGATGGAAGTCAGGAGACCTAGACGAGCGCGAGATTCGGCGGGCACGCTGGGTGATGTGGACGCTGACATCTACGTCCAGAAGCCTTCGAGACGTGGCCACCAAGACCTTGTACGAGTTCGCCGCCAAGCGGCCTACAGAGTTTTTCCGACTGGCAGTGGAGGCAATTGCCGTTTCAGACCCATACGTCCCCGAGCGGATGTTCGCCGCAGCCTACGGTACGGCGCTGACCACTTGGTCAGACATAAATGCTGTGGAGATGCGTGAGGCACTGCCGAGAGCCGCTCGCGAGATTTATCAGGCGATGTTCGCGCCTGGCGCGACGCATCCTACCTCGCATGCTCTCTATCAGCAGTACTGTCTGGGAACCATTGCCATAGCGAGGGCGGTTGATCCGGCTTGCTTGTCTGAGGAGGAGGCAGCTCATCTCCTTCCACCGTTTGGCCATCTGCCCAGTCCATTTGAGAACATGCAGCAGTACGACTTGGCGGTGATCGAACGCGCGAAGCGTGCGGCGATTCGAATGGACTTCGGCAACTACACGATCGGGAGACTGATTCCAGATCGGTCGAACTACGACGAAAGCAACCCAGAGTACCAGCGGGTGCTGGCAGCAATCGTTTCGCGGATGCTGGTGCTTGGCTATGACCCCGAGCAGTTCGAAGCTGCTGATCGGCAAATGAACCCCGGCCCTCGTATGGGAGATGACAAGCACAAGGTCGACAGATACGGGAAGAAATACGGCTGGATCGCTTACTTTGAGATGTGGGGTGTCCGGTACGCGCGGGGCCACCTTGCCGAAGAGCGCAGTGCTCGTCCCTCAGATGCGGACATCGACCCGACGTTCCCGCTTGAGGCCGCGAGCATCGACCTGCCGCTTCCAGCCTTGTTCAGCGGTCAGCCTACGGATACTGTCGACTGGATAGTGAGAGGTCCGCAACCCGACTATCGTGGCATCCTAGAATTAGCGGAGATTGATGGCCTGACGGGGCCGTGGATCGTACTTGACGGGTTTCTCGAACAGAACGCCCCCGCTGATGACAGGCAGGTCTTCACCTTCCTCCGAGGTGTGCTCGTGGACAGCAGAGAAGTCGACCGCCTGTGTACGTTGTTCACTGGCCTAGATTACCCGGGCAATGACGCCATTCCGGGCGAGCCAAGCTACTACTACACCTATGCGGGTGAGATGCCTTTCTCTTCAATTCCGGGACTCCCTATCACTGATGAGCAAGAAGGCGACGGCGCCGAATACATCGTGTCCGCTGATAGATGGTCAAACGATGGCGTCGCGGTCGACATCCCAGTGCAGAGGTACAGCTGGGAGAGCTACCACAGCGTGGTGAACCAGAACAGCGGTGCATGCCTGCCCTCTAAACAGCTCTGTCAGTCTTTGAGTCTCAGGTACTGCGACAACAGATGGGACCTGCACGATACTGCAGGCGTGGCGTCCCTGTACCGCGAAGTCGGCGAGTATGGCTCGCAGGTCCGTGGCTTTTTCAGCTATCTGCGTCGTGACCTTCTTGATAGCTACTTGACGCAGTCCGGCAAGGTGCTGGTATGGCTGATGTGGGGAGAGCGTGGCCTCCATTACCGGTCAGTAGAGGTGCAGAACTTGCACGAGTACTACGCGGACTACCAGAATATTCACAAGCGTACTCACATCTATCAGCCTGCTTCGAGCACTCAATCGTAGACCTAATCAGGAGTGGGGACACCGCCACTCTTGTTTCACGTAGCCGCGCGAGAAACAGGCTCTTTCACCGCTCGGTTTCCGGGGAATTCGAGAGAGCCGACTTTTTCAACAGAATCGGCCGATAGCAGCCGCTCTCTTCTTGAGGGACAATCCGGCGCATTACCTATTTGCCTCCAAGGAACGGACATGGCAAAAACTATCAGGACTTCCCCTATAACCCTGGATGGCCCGACCGCTTCCAGCAGACAAGTCACTCATTGCCTCAGCCTTTGGCGATGAACTTAACGACATCCACCACGTCACTAGCACAGCTGTTACAGGGCTCGCGGCCAAGCCTGAGATCGATGTTCTCATCGAGGATGGCTTGCATCGCAATTAGCTGGCGCAAGACGAGTTGTTGTTGGCGTTGGGGTATGTTCGAGGCAGTGATCTATCGGAAGGGCATCATTTATACCGGCGCAACGTGTATGGGTCCGCACCCACAAGCTCCACGTTTCCAGACGTGGCCACCTTTCGATCATCCACATGCTGGGGTTCCGGGGTTTGCTCAGGAACGATGCATTGATCCGTTTGCTATATAAGGACTCCAGAGCACTGCCACTATGCGCGCAACATCACTCCTCCGGCTGCTCTTGAACCCCCAGATCTCGATACCTTTGCTTACCCCACACGCGAGGATCTGGAGTCACCTCAATCACCGTGGTCGGCGGAGTATTGATACGAAACCCTGGCTCCATTATTGCCCGCATTTCGAGGTACTGGCCGAGGAAGGCGTCGTACGCCAAGCGGGGCGCGTACTGCACGTTTCCTTTCTGGTCCACTGCCTCGCCATGATAGAAAAAGTCCACACCCTGGGCGAGTGGCAGTGACAGACTGGCGATAGGCTTGTAGTCACCCTCATAAAGCGTGAGTCGCAACTTGGCCCCGGTCCCGTACAGCAGCCCCATTTGTTCGGCGAACCAGTTGATGTATCTGTCGCCGTTGATCCGTGTCGGTTCGACAGGCAATGTATAAGCACTATTCAGGCCACGGTTTTTACGCAGGCGGCTGGCCATGCCATTCAACTCCAACCCTTCACCGAACTTGATGTCGACCTGTTCTCCAGCCTCGATCTTGATTGGCTTGTTCACTGAAAGCGCAGGCCACAGCAAGTTCCTGGAGCCGTATGAGCCGCCGCCCTTGGACAGATTTGTCGCCTGCAATATTTCCCACTTGGCTGCTGTCAGGACAATGGGCGCCGCCGTGATATTCGTCGCGCGCACGGACAAGAAAACCTGCTCGTTAACAGATTGATTGTCACCGCCGGGTCGTCCGAATATCGGAGTCGGGCTAAGCCAAGCCTCTGCAACAAAGAGTCTGCGGCCCTGGCTCGCGGCAGTGATGTTGGTCAGGCGTTCCAACGCTTCTTTGGTGATACCGATGCAATAACTTGTCCCCGAGGCGCCCGCACCGCTGACGATGGACGAGCATGGGCCTGTGGTCTGCATATTTGGTGACTGCGCCAGGGCCAGCTGAGGCATCAACAGCACCGAAAGCATCATCGCTGCACGGCGAAGTTTAGCCCCCCTCATGGCCGGGTATCGACTGTGGACTTAACCACAGCGCCTTGTCCGGTAACGATCGGCGAGGCCGCTCCGTGGGTGGACATTCCGTCCTTTACAGGGGGTTGTGCAGGCGCCGATTTAGTTGGCCCGGTGACGTGGACCTCGACCTTCGCGTCAGGTGCGGTAACGATGGGAGAGCCGTCGTTATGGGTGGCAATAGATGGGGCCGGTTGCTCCGCCGCATCGAGTTTCACGCCGACTCCAATGCCCTTTGCATCAATCTGCAGCCCGCGATTTTGAACCAGTGATGCAGCGACCACTAGTGCGACCACAACGACCAGCAAGATAGCCATAATCGAGCTCTTGCGGCTGCTTCTCCCGCGCGCACGCGTTCTGTGCGAGAAGTTGTTCAACTCCAAACTCCTGTAAATGATGGGTGCGGTATCCGTACGGCCGCTGCACGCAGCGGCGGTTTCAACTACTTGCGAAGCTCACGAGTGTATATGAGCACACTCATTGGTGTTCTCTAAATCTTCATTGCTCAGTTTGCAAGCCTGCGGCAAGGAATAGGGCAGGATGGGCTATAAACAGAGTGTGAGAGCGACTCGTTATCGTCAAACCTTTCTGAAAGCGACCCACTGCTTCTGGCCGATTCTGTTGAAAAAGTAGATAGCCTGCTTGGCCTGCGGCAAAACCAGGTCAACGGCCAGCGGACTGGTCAAATCCGATGCAAACGACTGGTCAAGTCCATACAATTTCTCATCTACACAAGTCGCATGCCTTCACTTATGACCGTTGCTCGCGTCCGTCCTTGCCAGCCAGTCGATAGCGGAGAGCAGTAGGTCGCCGTCGGGGGCTCCCTCAAGCTTGATTGATCTCGCAGTAAGATTGTCCTTGACGACCAACGTCGGTGTGGCGGTGACGCCTTCCAGGCTGGCTTGGTGAGCCTGGCTGCGAACAGTCCGTTGGACAGAGATATTGTTCACGGCGCATTCATCGATAGCGTTCTGTCGATCTTCAAGCCCCGGCACCTGTGGATTAACAGCAACCCCTAAACCATTCGACCGAGTGCGTTGATAAATGATTTCCAAGGCCATCCAGAACGCTTTATTTCCTCCTTCGATGCCCGCGCATTCTGCCCACCGAGCCTCATAGCCTGCCACCGGTTCGTGCATCGAAAGCGGTAGATGGTGCCATTGGAGGTTCACGTCAGGGTGCTGGTCAAGCCAAGCTTTGAGCTGCGGGAAATAGTCCTTGCAGTAGGGGCACTCGAGATCCCCATACTCGGTGACGGTGAATCGAGCACTGGGGCTCCCGTATACCCATCCCCCAGAACGTGTATTCGACAGCGGTGTCATTCCGACTTGATCATTAGAGGCTTCGGCCGGCTTATGCCCGGTGTCGTGAAGCCTTGCATAGCTCCAGACAGCCAAGGCGATCGCCACTATCGAACAAGCCGCAATCTTGTGAAGACGCATGGGCCGCATCATGCGGATGCTTCATTGTCTAGGAGCTGCTTTGTCAGCAACTCTTGGTCCAGCAGCGCAAGAAGAGCTTTCTGCGCGCTTTCGGGCTGGGGATGATGCTCAAGCCACTGGTCCAGTGCTTTGTGAAGTTGAGACTGGATCTCTCGACGATCAACCGCCACATGTTTCACGACTTGCAAATGCTCGATCAGAACCGGGGCACAGATCTTCAATGCCTGCAGGGATTCTTCCTGCGGGTCTTTGAGGATTTGGGTCAGGCTATCGATCAAATTTTGAGTCAACGCATCCATGGCTCTCATGCCAGGTTCTCCAATGCATGGGGTGTTGGGAATGTGATTTTTAATGGTTCGATACCGCGCTTTCGATCAAGGTCTGCAGCCACTTCCATTGCGGCTCCCAACTCGTCGACTCCCAAGGACTGCATCAGGTCATATCGTTGCTTCTTCTCTTCAGGTTCGGTCATGGCCAATGCCAGGTACAGACTTGGCGGGACAGCGCGAAACAGGACTTCCATTGATTTGGAAAGCACCACGCCCTCCGTGTATTTGCCGCTCTCTTTACGGGCTGAAAGCATCAGGCCCTTCTGGGCCGGTGTCAGCTCGCGGAAGCGAGAGATCTTTTCCACCTCATCAGGCGGCATATTGAGGCAGATCCACCACTCGATCATGTTGAGCATTGGCGCAGCGGCAGGTGGCAAGTCATCAATGTTCTGCGTAGCCAACCAGAACCAGGCACCGAGTTTTCGCCACATTTTGGTGATCTTGATGATGTAAGGGGAAAGCAAAGGATTCTTGGTGATGATGTGACCTTCGTCTGTCACGTTGACGAGCGGACGGCCCTTGTATTGGTCACGTTCGGCTATGTTGTTCACGGTATTGATCAGCGAGATATATGCGATCGACAACTGGGCGTTGTAACCCTCACGTGCATAGGTCGCTAGGTCGACAATCGTCAGGTCTGCTTCAGGCCATGGCGTCCCTGAACGGTTGAACATCTCCCCATCGGCACCCATGCAAAACATGTCCATGGCTTCAGCCATTTCAAGCATGCGGTTACGCCTAGACTCCGGTATGGAGGTATCCTCTCCGGCAACGCGCAGCGCATTGCGCACGTCCTCGGTCAGCACAGTGCGATTAGCGTCAGAGCATGTTTTCGCTGCAGAAAGGATGCAGTGCCGGATTACGCTCCGGTCTGCTCGCGTCAGTCGAGCGTCCTCCTTCTCCTCTCCACCGGTAATCATGAGACGGGCAACGATCTCCATCTCGCCCAGAACATCGCGTTCGTCATCGTCTTGATCAGACTTGGTACTCAGGTCCTCATCAGAGCTTTCGAGATCATCAGCGTCCAACGTCTTGACCTGACTCGGGGTATTCACCAGGCGAATCGCATCAGCGAATGGAGCCAGGCTTACGCCTGAGTTCGGAGCTAGCTTTATTCTGTTGACCGTCAAGCCCAGCTTTTTGGCGAAGTCACCAAGCAGGCCAAAGCTATTACCCGCTTCAACGATAAATAGCCGGGGTCCGTAAACAGCGATGAGCTGGTTGAGCAGATTATTCAACGTGGCGGACTTACCGGCCCCTGTCGGGCCAAATAGGAACATGTGCGCGTTCATCTGACGATCCATTTTGTTGAAAGGATCGAAGGTGAGCGGAGCTCCACCGCGATTGAACAGTGTTATGCCTGGGTGTCCTGTCCCACTGGAGCGGCCCCACACCGGACACAGGTTTGCCACGTGCTGGACGAGCATCATCTGAACGTACCAGTCTAGAGCCCGCTTTTGATTAACGTCGAAATTCCCAGGAAGCCAGCGTAGGTAGCTGTTGAGTGGAGCCACTTCGTCGTCAGTTGCCACTGGCTCCATGCCGGCGCCAAGCAATGCGTTCGTCAATTGCATGCTGCGTTCAGTGAGCTGCGCTTCGTCGCGTCCTTTGAGATAAAACGCAATACTGCCTCGGTATAGCTTGTGCTCCCTACCGATCAGCTTCCTGGCATCGGCCACCGCCTCGCGGGTTAGTGCAGAAGCTTGGTTGTCACCGACTGATTTGCGTGCCAGCTTTTCTAGGTGCCCTTCCAAGACATCCTGGGGTGTAATGACCATAGTGATGGCCAGCACGGTGTCCTCAGGCATTTTGTCAAATAGTGCATGTAAAGCGTCACCGCCCTTGCGCGTTTCGCCGGTCAGGTGGCCTGTCCGTGGTGCCTCACGCAGACGATCAAGCATGATGACTCTGTGGGGCTGGCCATCGAAGTACCACAAGCCCTTCTGGCTGTCAGACTTGGGCTCTCGATAAAAGAGTCCCTGGGCAAAGTCGTCGCCAGTTACCAGAGGCAAGTCCTCGCCTGCGTCCTCGGTCCGCTTGTTTACCAGTTGAAAAAAACGATCAAAGTCTTTGAGTGTTGTGCCCAAGTGATCTGGGTGTGGGTTGAACCACTGTAGAAGCCAGTGGCGGATGTCGTAGCCGTCCATGCGCTTGCTTTTGATGCCTGCGTTAGCCAGACCGCCTGTGAAGCGCTGACAGATGTTGTCTAGATGCATGGCTGGGGTTTGGCCACGAAATGCTGCATCGCCAACTGCTCGACGATATACCACCACCCGTACGCGGCGCTGTTGGCCGCGCCAAGGCAATTTTGAAACAGTCGTGTCCTCAAATAGACCACCGGGTTTGGCTATTGCATCCAGATGATGTTTGAAGAGATCCAAATACAGCTCCGTGAATGGACTGCCTTTGGCTTGTGGTCTGATGTACTCACGAAGGTTTTTTAGATAGTCGTCCCAGCTGGTCTCATCTTTTGCGTAGAACTGAACAACCCACGGCGACGTATCGAGCTCGTCGAAACTGTTCTGCAACGCGTTTTCAAGCGCATCTCGGACTTTGCGAAGCCATTCGGGGTCACGGCCTTCTGTCCCAATCGGTGTGAGCTCGAAAAAAGCTGCCAAGGATTTGCCGTCTTCGAGGAGCATTGCTCGTTCGGCTGGCAAGTATTCGGTCCATGGAAGTAAATCCACAAAGCTTGGTTTTACGTCGTAAAGCGCGGCTACGTCGGCGATAGTGGCAGGTTTCTGCTTCGGATTTTTCCAATCGCCTGGTGCAGGAATGCCTTGATCAGCCAATCGCTTGAGATATCGCTCAAGGGCTGCATCTACGTCAGATTGATCTGAAGCCGTCAGATCTGCGACAAGGGTTTCGGCTTGTTCTACGTCAGCGCTTGACCCTATGGAGAGGGACTCGCCGGGGGGAAAGTCATCAGAGGTGGAGTCGAGGCGAGTGCGGCCTTTGAGCCGTTCATAAAAATTCATCAGTAGTCCTCTACCCGCTCGCCAGGCATGGCGTACTGCACGCGCTGATAAAGAGGGAATACAGTGGTATAGCCAGGAACTGGTGCTGGATCGGACCCGGCCAGGTGTGGAAACACGTACATGACCAGGTCGGGATTGGGCAGTCGCTTGAACTGGCTGTAGATCTCGTTCTGAGCAGTGCGCGTGTAAGTCGCGCTGTCTTGCATGGGCTGGGCAGAGCGCACATCGATAGGTCGGCGCAGCTCGGCGCGGGCATCGAGCAACTGTCGTCCACTGGC
The DNA here is from genome assembly GCF_032582135.1 of Pseudomonas syringae group sp. J309-1. Lineage (NCBI taxonomy): Bacteria > Pseudomonadati > Pseudomonadota > Gammaproteobacteria > Pseudomonadales > Pseudomonadaceae > Pseudomonas > Pseudomonas syringae group sp. J309-1. Next base: position 61,434 of record NZ_JAWHNU010000008.1, read on the forward strand.
GCTACCTGCCGAGCCGGTTGTGCCTTGGTTCCAAATATCCGTCATAGTGTTCGGACCATGCGGCAACATCTGCTCTTTGTCTGTCGAGCATCCAGCCAACAATGCCGCTGTCAGGGAGCAATACATCAACACCCAGCGCGTTGAGCCAGCGTGATCAATCCAGGTTGGCATTGGCATGGTTCGCTCCTGTCGCGTACTTGACCTTACGGCCCTTGAGTTCGTAGTCAATTTCCAATTCTTGATCAATGTGAAGCGAGACCTGCGCCCCGGGCATGACGTAGATGGCCGCGAACGCTTGCCCATAGAGCTTGTTGACCCAGCTCGAAACGTCAGTCACCCCCTGAGTTAGGATCTTTCCCATCGCCTCGTTGCCAGACAACCCCGTGCTGCCGAGCGTCCCCGAGGCATTGGATACGTAAGATGAAGTACTTCCTTCGGTCTTGATCAAAGACGCCGCTCCTGCTCCAGCTGCAGTTATCAGCGCTTGGGAACCGATATATTGCTGCGCGTTGCTGCGTCGCTCGCCGCCAATGCATGGGATTCCGTATGGGTCGCTGATCCAGCCCAGACCGCCCTGTATGGGCTGCTGATCACCGGAGTTGTTCTGATTGTTGTTCTGCTGATTGTTGCCCTGGACAGGGGCAGGTAGCGTGCGGACTGTGCCGTCGTTGAACACGAAGGTCAGACTTTTGATTTGTCCTCGCACGCATGAGAGGGTCCAGTCGCCGGAGGCCGTGCCGCTGGCCACAGCACCTGCTACGTCTGGGAGATCAATACCGTTGGCGGTCAGATTGTCCGGACCAATCAGTACCTTGAAGGGGTAGGGGTCATTAACGGTTCCGTCTACTGGAACCCGGCCAATCAAAGCTGACATGGCCACTGAGCCCATCAAGGTTGAGTTCTGAGGCAGGGTGTAGGCTCGACGTACCTTCTTCCGATCCTGTTGTTGGACACCTATGTCATCGCGAACTGCCTGAGCGCCAGTGGTGAGAGCCATCTGCCCTCGATCTACGGAGTCTCCAAAGGATGTTGGAAAACTGTAGCCACTCGCGGGCACGCTGGTACCGGCAGTAATTGGTTTACCGTTGCTGTCCAGGGCGGTCGCGTCTTGAGGGTCAATCCAAACGATATCCGAACCGCTCGCCTCCGATTTGAACTGATTGCCATCACCAGGTTGAACGCCCAGACCGATAGGCAGATCCGAGTTTGAGGAGGTGTTCTGCCCCAGCCTGGTCAACTCGTCTATTTGCTTCCTGAGACCATCCAGCACGCTTTGCTGTTGCTGCTGGCTATCGAGTTTGAATTGATCCTGAGCGTTTTTCAGACGCTGCTCTACCGTCTGATCGATGTTAGCGAGCCGTTGTTTGAGCGCTTCGTTATCTTGTTTCACTGTCGAGTTCTGCGCGATGACGTCGGAGATCTGCTGCTTTAGTTCGCGTCCCTCAGCTACAACTGTTCGCAGAGTGTCGCTAGGTGTGTCTCCTTCCACTCCAAGGGCTTTCGCTTGCTCAGCAGTAAGTTTGGGCGCCGGTGCATTTTCGGATTGTGGCGTGTTTGCTCCTCCCAGTGTTCTGATGCCGATAAAAACCATCAGCAGAAGAAACGGGACGACCAGGTATTTGAGCAGCGGATTACTCTTCATGCTTTGCTCCCTGCGTTGCACGCGGATCTGCCGGGGCTGCAGAGAAAACTGTCGCTTGTGTCAGTCCATGGCCCCGGGTAACCAAGTACAAGGTTGTCGTGTCACTAGCATCGCCATGCGATCCAAGATAAGGATGTTGGAACGCTGCCGTCACGAACTCACCCATGAGATCACGGGGATCTAGAGCGACGCGCTGCGCAGTCTGATTTTGCAACTTCACAGCAGTCACCCAGAAATCATCCAGACGCCACGCTCCTAGAGGGGTCGATCTCACCGGTAGCGTGGGAAGCAGAGTTGTCAGGTCCAGGCGGCGATCAACCTTCACCTGGCTAATGTCGTTAACAGGCTCGACGGTGCGTAGCGGGGCATAGAGCATCTGGGCTGCATAACGTGTCAGAACTACCGGGACAGGTGTTTCCCGTTTTGCCACTTCTTCTGGCTCATCGTCTTCATCGTTCGAGCGACTGGATTTTTGTTGATTCTGGGCATTGGCTTTGTTGGAGCGTGTGGCGGTCGAGCCTCCGTAACGTGGGGAGGAGGTTTCACCCTCTACAATTTTTACCGGCTCCAACGCAGGTTGATTATGGGGGGCTTCAGTAGCGGCGATATCGACCAGTATGATTTCGCCGGTCTTGGCATTCTGCAGCTGGAGTCGAGTGGGTTCTATTGCTTCCTTCGGGAATAGATAGATCGCACCACCTGTGCTCTGTACCCGCAATTTGTCAGTTAATGACCGAGGCAGCCCGACACGAACATTCTGGTCAACGAAGATGATTCGTTCCTGATTGATGCGGAGAGGGATGGCCAAGGGCAATCTTTCCCATCGAAGAATCTCAACTGCTGAAGCGAGCTCGATTTTGCCCGCCACAGCTATCAGTAACGCAGAGCATGTGAACATGCGCAGGAAACTCATTGGAAGACTCCCTTTTGCTGGGGGGCGGGGGCGTCGACATTTCCTTCGATTCGCTGCGGTGCGCCGCTGTAGCAATCCCAAGCCAATCCAAAAGGGTTGGTTTCTGGATCGACGTCCATTCGCACGACGTGCAGCGGATATCGCGCGAGTGCGCGCTTGACCAATTGGCCCCCGTAATATTCGTCTGCGGTGATATCGAGCGTGACTTTCCAGTCGTCGACAGAGTTAGATATCGTCCTGATCTCAGGCGAATCTCCGTAGCCGCGCCCTGGGATTTCGTATACGCCACGAACACGTTTACGCAGCTCGCCGCTTGACCTGCGCAGTTCAAAGTCGCTCTGGAGGTATTGCTTACAAGCAGGGGTGATGTAAGCGCCCAAGCGCGTGATATTCGCCTGATAGTCCTGTTCACCATCCACAGGCCAGCGATTCATCTGCTGAAAGATGTACAAGCCGAATGTGTACACAGACTGAGGAGGGACGTCCCACCACAGTCGGGTGCTACCCGTTCGCAGATCCGGCGGAACGTGAACCGTCATATCCTTCGGCGCCCGGTACCATCCGATGCCGAGCCCTAAGGCCACCAGAGCCAGCACGACGATTGCCATCCTGAGACTCGTGATGTGCGCTCGTTGTGAGTCAGCTAGCTTTAAAAAACGGCTCATCGTTGCTCGCTCCGACGGCAAGTCCAGTTGCCTGATCGGATGACCAGATTGGCGCTGTTAAATGAAGTTGGCCCGAGCGTTGCCGCCTGCAGTTGCAACTTGCGATAGACCCAGGTCTCCGGCCGACCTCTTTTGAGACGTCGTAATACCCGGGATGCGATTAGCAACCCTAATGTCCCTCCGACGAGCGCGCATAGCACGGGCATTGAGGGCGTGATCACAAAGGCGAGCGGCACGCCAATCACAAATCCCACGCCGCTACACCCAAAAACGGTCATCCACATCTCATCCGCCGTAAGACCACCAATCACCACAGGCTGGTTATTCAGGCGACTTGGCAGAAAACGCAGAGTGCCGTCCTCATGCTGGTCTTGCTGAATCTCGGTCATTGAATGGCCTACCAATTAAAGAATGTTGGAGGCAGTAGTGACCAGGTAGATCACGATGCCGATCAAGCAGACGCCAACTACAGCAGTACCCCCCAAGTCAGCCCACTTTGCTTTCCCCATGTGGATATCGTGGTACACGCCCAAAGCATGTCGACCGACCATAAATATCCCGAAAGCGCAAAGGCACAAACCCAGAAGAGTAAAGCCGTCGAAAGCGTAGTTCTGGAACGTCTGCAGGAAGCTGTTCCCAGTGCCACGTGTGGGTGCCTGTGCACTCGGGAGAGCAGCAGTCGCACTACCTGGCCCAGTAGTTAGTAGCAGGGCCGAGTAAGGTCGGTGTTTCATGAAAGCCCGAGCTCGCGCGTATAGTGAAAAAAGTGGCATGTTTATCTCCTTGGAAAAATTCAGCTCAACAGCATGTAGGTCATGATCATGAACAGTAGTGCCCAGCGAACGGCTGATGCAGCCGCCGCTGCGCGATCCAGATTTCGGGTGGCCCATCCGCGATAAATGCTTAGAAATACCCAGACGCCCCATAGGATGAGGATGCCCATTGCAAGTCCGGTCCACAGCGTGTTGCTGCTCGCTGGTGTAAAGCCGGCTGCCGCTTGGAAAGCGTTGATCTGGGTCGACGACATCGTCATGGCGTGTGATCACCGCTGACGTTGTATTGGCCTGAGATCTCTAAGGGGTCGCGGGGCTGGGCCCGAGATGGAGACAGGTAGTCCTGCAGACCTCGGCGAATGCGAGCGATGTCGCTAACTAACCTGGAATAATCCAGGTGATAGCGCTGCGCCGATTCGTTTGGAAGGTCAGCGCTACGTTGTGCAACAGCCTCAAGCGCGTTGAGCTGGCGAATCATCACCTCAACGTTGGCTTGCTCGGAAGCCGTTCCGGCAGCCTGGGCATGTGTTGCTAGCACCGGGGTGCTTAGGAGGACTGCGGTCAAGCAGATCTGCACGCGTGAAGACGTTGATCTGATCGCGGGGAGATTGATTTTCACGTCGCGGGCCTTGGATGCGTTAGGAATCTATGTCCACAGCATGACCAGTGACCCGACATGAATCAGCCCCAAACCCTATTTACGTCTGAGGGGGTTTAAGTCAGTGTGTTGATGGACTTTTAAGGGCGAACAGTGTGTGACAAAAGGTCCCTGGATTCTTCAGTGCCCGAGCGCAGGATGCATTCAGCTCTGGGGCTGGTCGACTGATCGTAGAGCTGGGCTGGTAGTTTCTTTGACGTATATTCGGGAGCATGCAGTAAATGGGTCGAGAGCCAAAAAGCTTGTACAAATATTTGAGTTTTAGTGACCGGATGGTTGAGCAGCTTTATCACGGAAAGGTCTTCTACGCTGATCCTGGGACATTTAACGACCCATTAGATTGTCGGCCTGTCGTAGTCGCTGGGAACCAAACCATAGACGAGCTGCAATTGCTTTTGAAATTGATGGTTGTTAGGCGTGTTGAAAAGGAATCATCTGCTGCTTTGAAGCGCTTGAAGCTCAAAGGCGATAAATTAGACTTGCATCGTGCTCGGCTGGGCGAGTCGGAGGTACAGGACGTTATTCGAGGCATTGAATATTCGATTACTGATCCGGATATTATTGATCCGGCAGGATATTTTCAACGAGCGTTGTTGGCACTTATCCAGACTGAAGTAAAAGAAACGCTAGCGACAGGTGTCTTGTGCCTAAGTGCCGCTGCAACCAGTCCATTGATGTGGTCGCACTACGGCCAGCAGCATAGAGGTGTCTGCATTGAGTACGACGTCTCCAACTTAAGACTCGCGCCCATCCGAAAGGTGGTGTACGGGCAGAGCCGGGAGGTATCAGCGGAGTGCGTGCTTCGGTGGTTGCAGGACGGCGACTTAGAATCTCGACTCGAGGTCGAGCGGGCGGCTTTGTTAACCAAGTCTGCCGAGTGGAGGTATGAGAAAGAATGGAGGCTGCTTGGACCAATTGGCTTAGGCCGTAGCCCTTTTGGGGTTAAATCTGTCACATTCGGTATGAACTGTCCCTCCGCGATTATCGAATCGACCATGTCAATGCTCGGCGGTGAAAAGGCAGCCGTTAAGTTCTGGAGAATTATGGAGCCGACGTCGAACTTTAAGCTCAAACGAGAGCGGATTCATTTTGATGATTCAATGAAGCCTGTTCTTGACGAAGACTACTCATGGTTTCTGGATGACTTGGCTGAACTTGATGCTTAGAGCCATGACATTTCAGTTATGGGAACATCTCCATACGACCGAGAGATATTTTATTTGTCCGTTAGCTAGTTTGTCAGATGCCTTTTGAAAATGAACAAGAATCCCATGCCTAAAGCGTAGCCAAACGCCCAGCCTTGGGCGTTTTGATTGCCGACCTGGTCGTGTCCCCGATTGATTTGTTGAACGCTGACCAGCTCCCATCCTTCCCGGCCGTGTCGGTTCAACACAGCCAAGGATTCAGGATTGCTCAAATAGCTGGCCACGTCCGGTTCGGTCGTGTCGTCCGTGGATTTGAACATCAGTACGCCGCTGGTAACGGTCTTATAGGGCAGGGGCACGAAGGTTTGGGTGTATTCAAAATTGGCCATAGATAGCTCTCAGACGGCAGCCGCAATTAATGATCGGTTGTCTTTGAAGCGCTGCATGATGTCGATCACAAGTGAGTTGATCGCAAGGATCTTCATAGCCCTGGTGACCGCGACATACAGAAGGTTCAGCTCATCGTCGCGCTTTCCTCGATCAATGTCTGGAGAAAGCGGATCTGCCGAGAAATCTTCATACAGTCCTACAAAGTCCCATTCCAAACCTTTGGCCCTGTGCGCAGTGCTCAGCGTTACAGTGGCATCGAGCTCCGAAGTGACAGATGCGCCTCGCAATTGCTCAATGCGTTGGGGCAGGTCGGTATAGTTCTCGATGATTTTGATCGAGCGCAGCATCTCAGGATCCTGAGTTGCCTTGGCGATGGCGACATACTGGTCATAATCGGCGTAGTCGGTGAGCAGTTTTCGCTGTTGGACCTGATCATTCATAGCACGGCTGAAATAGAACAGGTCTTCTAGATCTCGCAGCGAGTAACTGTCGATTCCACCAATCCATTGCATGCGGTGGTTCTGGTTGACCAAGCGCAGGGCGTTTTCTATCACTCCGCTCACAGTGCGATGCAGGTAGGTACGGTGCGGTAGATCGTCTGGCAACGTCCGTTTTACTTGAGTTGGCTGCCCCAATCCCTGCAGTGGGATTGTCTCGCCTTTGAAGGACAGAATTACGTTGGCCACGTAGGCAACTGCGGGCCCGAACCTGAAGCTCTGAGTCAGGAAATGCTTCTCTGCGTCCCTCATTGCCGAGCTGTTTAACGCATCCACCGCTCCTCTGAAACGATACAGCTGCTGATGACGGTCACCTACAGTCACCTGGGTGATTGTCTGTATCTGGACCAGGTTAGCAATGACAGGGTTAACGTCTTGCCCTTCATCTAGCAAGATGGCACCAAAGCGCTGGCTCAGGTCCGGCTGGCTCATCTGGTAAAGCTTCAGATAGCCGTCGTGCGTCATGGAGACGGAGCGATCCTGGATATCGACCATCTTTTCCCAAACAGTCCGGGTCAGATTCAAGGCATTGCTCATGTATTGTTGCTGAACCGAGGTGAGCGTGCGATTGCTTTGGAATCGCACAAAGTGATCCTCCTTCAGCTCCAGGTCTTTGCTGGCCATGAATGCATTGAGCGTTGAGACAATATCCTTTGCCAGCTCCCAATCCTGGGTATTGATGGTTCTCGCGATGTCAGTCAAACGTAAATTGCCAGACTGCTTATGCTTGTACTGTGTGCCATAAACAGCATACGCAAGACCGTGAGCGGTTTTGCACGTCACGTTTCGAGGAAAGCGATTTTTGGCCCCGATCTCAACGGCTTTGTTATAGCAGAGGTACAACATTTTGACGGATGCGTTGTGCTTTGCATATCCGACGAGCGTCGTTGTCTTCCCGGTACCGGCGAATGCCTGAACCAGCAGTTTCTTCGCAGATGAGTGGATAGCTGGCAGCTGTTCTTCTGTCCATTGCATGAGAAGCACCTAAAGGTATTTTTTAAAGCTGGAGGCAGTGATGCTGACAGCCAGGCCAAGTAGAGCTGCGCACGGCAAGAGCACAAGTAGAGGGCTCACGCTGAATGGCAGAGCCAAGTAAAGACTCCAGGGAATGATCACTAACGGCACCATCGTGGCCCGGGCTTTGTGATACAGGTAGCTGGATTCGCGACCAGCGCCGAACCGGCGAAGGTCTCGGCGCACCAGACCGTCGACAAAACCCACGAACGCCGTCATCACAAATAACGGAATAGCGAGTGTGAGAATCACCAGTCGTACACAAAAAACCAAAGCCGTGTACAGGGCGGCAAGCCCGTAATCCTGAAATTTGCTCACACCCACACCGAGCATGTAGCGCATGTCGAGACCACGCGACGGCTGACCAGTCTGGGCATAGTCAGTTGTGTGGTGAACCCATTCCTGAAGTCCCGTCTTCACCACGAGCCACTCATAAGTAGCTTCAACCAGCCAAGTCGCGGTTCTGCCAGGCTCTTGCACAACCACGCTCTGTAGAAACCCCTTCGACAACCAGCTGAGCTCATGATCAAGCATTGCACGAGCATGCAGCCAACCGGCCTCCGGCCAAAAAAAATACATACAGACCCATTCGACAATGATTGCCCCGCCTAGAGACAGAAACATTACCGCGGCGAATCTGAAGGGCAGGGTGAACAATGATCCGATGAACGTCTGTTCTTGGTCTTGTTGCTGTTTCGCACGATCGGCAACGTCTGCCATATCAGCTGTTCTCCCCCCGCTCGTTCAACGCAGCGCATGTCATGCTGCGTCCTCGGCCGCTACGGCAATCTTCTTGAAGTCGTCAAGCAGATCTGCAGGCAGCGACTCGTTGAGGGTTTGATACCCAGGCGCAGCCCACCAGCCAGTGTCATCAACTTTGCCGACCTGATAGGTCTGTCGCATGCTTTCCGCCAATGCCTGCAGATCTGCTGGCATCACCTCATCAGGGTCATGCCCAGGCAGCGGCATTCTGACTTTCCACAAGTTGCCACCTTCAATCAAAGCGAAGCATTGGCCTTTGGGAAGGCCGACCACGTGCGCGGGCTCAATCATGGGAACGCTGACCTGTTGTACCTGGTCATGACTGGATGATGTGAAGGCTGTGCTGCCTGTTGCGGAATCATTCGCAGAGCTGGCCGGGGTGGATGTGAACACCTGCACCTTGGGCAACTGATTTGTCAGCAGCTCCGCAGTGGATGTTTCACGCACTCGCAGCATGAACAGGTTGTTGAAGTTACCGATCACCTGCCCGGCTTTAGCTTTGTTGCCAATCTTGGCCTCAATGTCGCTCATTGTTTGGGTGTAGGCCGTAACCTGCATGCCAGCGCCGCCGCCCTTGTTGATCATCGGAATGAACTCCTCACCCATCAGCTCGTTGAATTCATCAGCGTGAAGGTTGATGGGCACCTTTGTTCCCGGGACAGCGCCTGGTAGGCCGTCATCGACTCCGAACTTGTAGATGTGACCTGCTACAGACACCAGGTCAGAGAACATCGAGTTGCCGACAGCAGCAGCAACTTCAGTGTCAGAAAGAGCATCCAATCCGACATAAACCACGGCTTTTTTTCGGACTACCTGCATCCAATCGAAAATAGGCCGTGGGTCGTTGACGTCCTGATAGTCAGGTGAGATGAGCTCCGCCATGCGACCGGTTGTGAGCTTTTCAAGAAGTGGAAGTAGCGATGCGACGATCTTGTCGAAATAAGTCTTGTCGTAGCGCACGGCGCTGCGCAGTCCATCCATCACTGGATCCGCTACGCGTGTTTGGGAGAGGTATTGATCGATGGCCACCACTCGAAACGGACGGCCCTTCATGTTGAAGGGAATGTTTTTATCGTTGAGCTTGCCCTCGATGGCGACGATGGTCTCCCAAGCTTTGGGATCAAACTCATCAAAATATTTGGAGGCATACTCCTGAAATATTCCTTCGATGTTGATTACATGTTGCTGGATTTGCAGATAGTCAGGGCGCCGGCCCAATGCGACGAGAGCTCTCGCGATAATGTTCACAAAACGCCAGGCAAACTCACGAAACGCTGCAGAGTTGCCTTCCCCTGAAAGCTGACCCGCGATGCGTGTCGCGACTTCCGAGATCCTCCCGAATCGTCCCACGGCGTTGTAGCGCGCGGAGTGATCTGGCCACCCTAGGTGGAATACATAAAATTCATTCAGGCGACCAGCACGTTTGCACTCCAGATACATGCGTTTGAGTAGGTCCGCATCGCCTTTAGGATCAAAGACGATTACGACCTCGTGCTGCCCATGTTTTTTACGGCGTATGTCTTGGGTGATGAACAATTCAGCCAGACGCGTTTTCCCAACACGAGTAGTGCCCAGTACTATTGAATGGCCTACCCGCTCGCCCAAAGGGAGAGACACGTTTTCCTCGAATGGCTCAATGCCGTGCAACCGCGGCAACCCACCGACAGGGGGTAGAGGTCTAACCGGATTGATGGGCACGTCCCAAGACGTGGCTCTGGCTAAGATTCGGACGGGATAGGGTGCAAACTCCGCTCTCTCTTCAAAACGACGGGCTGCTCGGAACAAAGGTGTGGCTTCAACGTAGCTCGAGTACTTGGGTAAGTAAGTATCCATTAGCCGTTGCGTATGGCGTTGCTGCCAGCGAAAGCCAAGGCCAATAAACAGTCGTTGATTGCTCACAGGCACTTCTTTACTGGTCATCGTGTAATGAGGCAGTCGTCTGATGTTTCGTCGATAGCGCAGAACATGCCAAGCCTGTTTCAGCCGCACGAAACCTAAAGCCAGAAAGCCTGCAGACGTCACGAAGCCGAATAACGGGGTCAACGCAAACGCCCACGGCGCGAACACACAGAGAAACGCGCCTGCAGTGCACACGTACACGGTATAGAGCTCGACGGCAGGTCTAAGCAGGGATTCAATGGCGTAATCGTGAGCCATAGCCCAACCTCCTATTGCTCTATAGCAGTTGGGGTGATCAACACCGGGTAATGATTTAGGCCCAGTCGCTGAGACAGATCGTCACCGGAGGCGGGTGATACGAGCGTGTTGGGTAACCAGCTCTTGACGACGGCCAGCCGCTCTGGAGTCGCCACGTTCACGACTAGTCCTACCGCCTGCATCTGTTCGAGGAGCGCGCCGCGCTCCAGAATCCACCGGTGTGACGTTTCATCGTCTCCTATTAGGAACAAAGGTTGCAGGCCCGGGGCATTGATAACGCGGCCTTGAACACTCCCTGGCGTCATGCGTGTTGTTCGGATCGGTAAACCCTGGGCTACGACAGGATTCAGCTGTGATGCCAGCCCGCTTGAGGTAGGTGCGGAGGGTTCAGGATTAAGAGATCGATAGTAGGGTAACGCTGAGATGCCACCTTTATCTTCAACGACTGTGAGACCTACAGCGTGGCAAAGCACGGCCGTTAGGCAGAGCGCTGCGCCGGTAATGAATGATCGCTTCATGGGTTAGTCACCAGCATTTGGATGCCGGTAACCCGGCTGAGATGTTTGGCAAAAGCCTTTCGGTAATTGGCGGCCGGGGCACCGCCAGCAGGCCGGTGGTAGCGTCCCGCGACAGTTATCCAGTCACCGCCCAGTGCGCGCTGCTCAGCTAGAATTTGAGCGGTCACATCAAGATTTTTGTAAGGATTGAGTGAGTCGCATGGGTTTCTGGAATTAAATCTGTGCCCGTTCCAGCCCATGTTCACTTGTCCCAGTCCCACGTCTACCCGCTTGGGGCCTGCTTGAGCTAAGGCAATGATCAACGCGGTGCAAGCATCCGCCCGCGTGGCGAAACGATATCCGGCACCGGCGACGTTGAGGGTCCACGGCCACGGCACAAGCTGCCCGCGCAGCTTTGCACCACTCTCCTGCAACGCCACCGAGTAGAGCACCTCCGATGGAATGCTGGCTGCGTGGGCGGCAAGCTGATAGGCGGGGGGAGGCAGCTCAGCTGCATGACTTGTCAGGGCACAGCAGAGCACCGCAATGCCAGCCCATGTCACTGACGCAGCCATTGTCCATTCACCTCACGCACTACGGCTGGCAGTTCGCCGCCTAGGCTCAGACCAAGCCACCGCCCACCATCGTGGTTCAGAGTGATCTGCCGGGTTCTGACATTTGCTGGATCGATGCCTGAAACAATCGCCCAGTTGCGAATTCGCTCATCGTCGTTCTGGCTACCCACCATGTACACGTCGAACGGCAGTTTCTGAGTTTGAAGGGCTTTTACCCGGATTGAGCACTCTGGACAGTCGTCTTTTACAAATACAGCCAAGCGGCCGTTACCCTGGTTAGCGGGGCTAGCGGCTGGCGCTTGTGAGGCCGAACTGGCGATCGGCATCATGTTGGGGTACAGGCGTCTGAATGCGTCGTCGTATGCCTGTTGGTATGCCAGCTCTTTGGCAGTACGCTGCGCCTCTGCCTTGACCTGTAGCTCAGCAAACCGGCGGCGCTCTACATCGCTACGGGCTTCGATACCCAACGCTGTGAGCGGATCTAGTCCTGGGGAGTACACCCCACGCGAGCTCTGCATTAACGTTTTATAGCGCTGCCAATCTTGGGGGGTAAGGTTCCATTCGCGGGCCAGCACCTCATCGCTGGATTGCGCTTGGCTGCCGACCAAGTTGCTCTGTTGTTCTCGGCTGTTGGACTGTGCAGAGTTTTCGTTCGCCGCGTTGGCAAGGCCCATGGGTGCCAACAGGACGATCCCTACAGTGGTGAACACTCTCATTTTGAATATGGACATATGAACCTCTAGGGACGCAGGGGCAGGATGCGAGGAGCGCCATTGATACTGAACAAAGCACGCGATTCGTCTAGGCTGCTTAGCTGCCAGTTGCTTCCTGCGACCATGTCACCGGGGCGAACGAGATTCAGCTGGCTCAGTTGAGTGCTGCCAGGGGGCGCTACCGATAAAAAACGTTCACCGCCGCGATACTCCACACCCACGACCGAAAACGGTGGAGGAGCCTCCTTAGCTTTGGCTTGTGCCATTGTTTGGCGGGAGGGGGCTGGAGTCTTTGGCTTGGCCGCAGCCGTGGCTTGAGCTGGTGCTGATTTAGCCGCACGCAGGTCTTGGAGTTTCACCTGCAGCTCCTCGATCCGAGCGCCCATGACCACAACTTCTTGCATCGATGCACCCTGCTGGGCAGCGTCCTTCGCCGCCTCTTGCACCTGCTTCAGGAGGGCTTGAACGGCATCTATTCGGTTGGACAGAGCCTGCTGGCCGGCCCTGAAATCATCGATGGTTACGGACTTCAACTGGCTGGCGGCATCGAGCCGGTCATCCAGGCCATCGATGCGTTGGGTGATCGCGCTGACGGTTTCCTGGTTCGCAGCGGACTCAAAGCCGGCCTTGAGGTGGACAATCTGCGACTGCTGGTAGACTAAGATGCCCATCAGCACGATCAGGGTCAGTATTTGCAGGATGGCAGCGCGGGTAAGAGAAGGGCGCAGTGGCAGCTTCATGGGGGACCTCACTCAAGATGTGAGGCACGTTCGCAAAAACGAAGACCTGAAGCAGCAGGAAACCGTTTTTCAATCGGAATGGGTTTCCAAAGCATCGGAGAGCTTGGTGTTGAAAGCGTGGACTAAATGTTCACATTTTAGAAGATTCGAATTAAAGAAGTTACATGATTAGGTAAAAGGCTATAAAGACACATACGACGGCACCCACGATTCCATATTTAAACCGTTGCATGTGTTTCATGTAGTAGCCTGTCAAGATTTCATATTCATCTTTTGGGGTCAAAAGCATGTCCGATCGGGCATGGCGCAGTACTGAGTTGGAGAATTCATTTTTTTTCGGGCAACTCTTTTCATGAAAATAAAAAAAGATCTGACAGATCGCATATATGCTAGCGATCGTTCCAAGTAGCATGAAGGCTAGCGATATGTATGCAGTGCTGTTGCTCATTGGATTCCGTCCTTTGCAAAGTTCTTAGTTTAGAAGGTTCCTGGCATTTTCGAGTAGATGCGCTGATCAGTGATGCTTTCGAGAAACTGCTCTGGCAAGACTCTTTCAAATATATCCAAAGTCATTTTTACTAACGTCAGATGTTCGTCCCAATCCCCGCCTTCCACACGTCTCCAGGCACTGGGCATGTATCTAACCAAGATAGAAAGTGCATAAAGTAATGATAGGCTGATAGCTCGATATTCAAAGACGCCTCCGAGAACAGGTAGAATCAGAGCACTTCCCTCAAAAAAAGGACTTTGATGTAAGGGCAAGGCTTGGTGCCAATACTCATAGTTGTCGTGGTCTACTCGTGCCCGGAAAATGGCTTCCTTGGACTCGTTGTCATGCTTTCTCTCTATTTCAGAAATAGCCCATTTGTTTAATGTAAGACGATCAATGCTGAGCTTTGAACTTGGGTCAATAAGGTTTATGTAGCTGCTGCCGGTATGACGGTTTCTCAACTGAAAGCCAGCTCCCGAGTCGAAGGCAGTGTTTACCCAGGAAGGTTCGGACTCGTAAACGTCATGATACAAGTTGCCAAGCTCTGGCAATGTTGAAAATAATTGCTCTATTGTCGCAAAAGTACCTCTTGTATAAGAATTTAAGTCACTAGTGGTTGTGGCTTTTTTTCGAGGGAAATTGCTGACGTCATGGCCAAGAAAACTAACCCAGCGGGGAAAAAATCCTGTGGCCAGTAGTCCAACCGTGAGGCCCCCAAAATCATTCGTGCCAGACGCAACGGTATACAAGCCATGCCCGTTCTTCGTCATCCCTTCGACTTCATCTAGGTCGCTAGGCCCGTACGGTGCTGATAGCATTTCAGCGAATGCCAGCGCCAATGAGCCATAGTACAAACTCAGAACTCTTTTGTTTAGGCTTTCATTTGCCGCGCTATTGAAGTAATCGGAAGCACTTCTGACAGAGAAAGCTACTCCTGCAGCTTTGCTCTCCAAAAGTGCCTCAGGCAGCTCCAAACCACTCTCTAAGTACCTACGAATGATTAGTTTTTTAGCAAGTGAAGTGCTAGCAAGTTGATTAAGATGCGCCCAAATTCCATCAATAGGTTTTTCGGCTGTGATTCGAATTGTACCTTGACGTGGCCTGTTATTTACGGAGACCTCTGCGGGAGGAGAAAGAGCTCTGCTCCAATCAATCATGAGAGGGAAGAACTCGCTTATCGGTGAAACTTTACAATCAATCCCGAAGGCAAAGCTGTCGATCTTGTACAACTCGCCATTCGTGAATATGTGTTCAACCTGTTTGTCCAAAGATTTATAATGCAGATTGTCTGTGGCAGATGAATACATAAGCGCGACCTTATGCTCATGCCCCTGCTTGACGGCAGAAACTATTAAGAACTCTCCAGGAACTTGCCTTGACGTGATGTTTGCATTCCATCCGTAGGAACGTAGTGGTTTTACAATTTGCTGTTCTGCGGCTTTTTCCAATATTTCCATTCTTAGAGCTGAGCCTGTATCCTTAATCATGACATTTCCTTAGGCATGGATTAGTTCTAAACTTCCCATAGCGTAGCAAAATCACTGAACGTTTTGGTATAAAAAAGGCCACCCAAAGGTGGCCGTGGTCAAGCGTTGATTAACTGTCTGGCAAGTGCCATTTCTACGGAATCGCCGTCTTGGTTCAAAGAGTCCAGTCCAGACTCTGGAACATCCCCTGAGGTGCTCTGCGATACGGCGATTTTCTTGGCCATCAGCTGCAGGCAGGTCACCTGAGAACTGCCAAGGTAGCCAAAGAACACCACTCGAACAGCGTGTTTCTGCCCGATCCTCCACGACCGACGTGCGGCCTGCTGAAGGGTGTAGACGTTGTATCCCGTCTGCAGGAAGACGATGGTTGGAAAGTCGAGCATATCAAGACCTGTCTTAACCAGCTCTGGGTTGGTGATCAATACGTCGACGCCTCGGTCTACCTGGTCAAGGATCCAGTCTTCGCGACGTGCGGTATCGACCGTCGCCCGAAGTACCGCAACCTTAAATCCCCCTTGCTCAAGCACGCGCTTCAACCTAGTGGTAGTGTCTCGTTCGCCTGTGTAGACGGAGTAAGCAAGGACCTTGCGACCCAAGGCTTTCTCTTTCCGACACAGCTCGATCAGCGCCTCTTCCTTGGGCATCAGATCTTCTTCGGCGAAGAGTGCTGGTACGGAGGCCAATAGCTCCCTCGTGCGTGGATGTTTGACTGTCTCAGGTTTAAAGCAGCAGTCCGGCCAGGCCAGCAACACATTGAGCACGACACCCAGCAGCGTGGTATCGCGTCTTGCCAGAGCCTGGCGTAGTGCCAAAGTCAAGGCGCCTGCAAGCTTGTTGTATGCAGACAGTTGATCCGGAGCCATTGGGATATCCACAAACTCTTCCTGATACGAAGGCAAGACTTTCGCATCGATATCTTTGAGCTTTAGGAACACCGTGAAGGGCAGTACAAACCGGTGAAT
Source organism: Pseudomonas syringae group sp. J309-1 (assembly GCF_032582135.1). Taxonomy (NCBI): domain Bacteria; kingdom Pseudomonadati; phylum Pseudomonadota; class Gammaproteobacteria; order Pseudomonadales; family Pseudomonadaceae; genus Pseudomonas; species Pseudomonas syringae group sp. J309-1. The sequence goes on from NZ_JAWHNU010000008.1 coordinate 77,514, forward strand.
GCCTTTAGGGCCAAAACCCGGGGCTTTCACTGTTCTAACCGAAAGTTTCTTACCTTTGGCGGTTTTGTGAGATTGATTGTCACGCTCGGTGTAAATGTCCTTCAGTACGCCATGATCACGCATGAATGACATCGCTGCTGGAGCCATGCTACCGCGATGGTTAGGACGGTATCCGTCTTCGATCATTCGCTTAGGCAGGATCCGGAACAGGAGATAGAACAGGTCATCGGCGTAACCGCCCATTAGAGTACCGGTCAGCAAAAGGCTTTTACGTGTCTTGGCCGCAAGTACCCCCATGGCCTGGCCTTGAGCCGAACCACTGTTTTTGTATTCGTGACCCTCATCCACCACGAGCAGGCCAAAAAAGCCATCCGGCAAGTAACGCTTGATGAACTCAGTTGGCTGGTATCCACCCTCACCAAACCCAAACTCAATGTTTGCCATGGCGCGCTCCATGCGTTTGGCCTGCCGATCGCTAAAGACGAAATTTCCCTGGGCGTCCATCAGGTTGATGAACTCATGGACGTTGTCCACCAGCATCGAGGCGATAAAGTCCTCCCCGAAGTCAACCATGAGTCGCTCTGCCCGAACGGGGCCGATTGTGGGAATACGGCACATAGACTTGAGGATGATGTTCCGCCGCTCACCTGCATCAGCTCGCCCAGGTCGCATCAGTGTCCAAAGCGGGCTTGAGCAGTGGCTACATTTACGCTGGCGTTCATCACGATAAAAATCTTCAATCGTGATTAGGTTGCCTTCCAAATCGGAGAGCACATGACCGCAGTCTGAGCATGCCGCTAGGTGTCTTCCACCCAAAGCGCGCTTTGACCAGCAAGCCAGTTTCCAGTGAAACCCCATACGCATCCGGACGCGGCCAAGAATGAAGAACTCCTGTCGGCCATCGGGTTGGGAGCCAAGGGTGTCCCTCAGCTTTAGTAGTTTTAGCAACGTGTCAGGTCCGTTGAGGACCCAGACTCGAGCGCTTGGTACGGTCTCCAGGATCTCACGGCGCCACTTGTAGACCAGGTGTGGCGGTGAAATCACAAGTGTTCGACGATAACCCTCCGCATGCATTACGGCCGCGGTGGCGATGGCCATCATGGTTTTCCCTGTACCCATCTCTGCGTTGATGATCGCAGCTTGTTCGTTGCGGTCCAGTAACAACGCAGTCACCGCCTGAACAACCTGTGCCTGTGCTGGAAAGGGTGAGCGCTGGAGCGCCGCCATTATCGCTGTTCGTAGCTCGTTGGCCTGACCGTCATATACCGGAGGATTGGAGCGGTTGAGAGAGCCCAGCAACTCATCACCAAATTCGGCGATAAAGTCTGTCAGTGAGATGTTCAAAGCCCGATTCGATTCAGTGGGCAAGAGCTGTGTAATTTCGTTCATCGTGCGGTTCCTGTATTTAGAAAAACAGGGCATGCACGACACCCGACGGGTATGGCACATACCCTGGGTTGGTCGTATCGATGGCCCGAATGGGCAGTATCAGTAGTCGGAAGGCAGCAAGACGGTTGTCACGCTACGGTCGGCCTCGGTGATGATCCAAATCCGAGGTTCATCGTCGAGTTGAGTGTCATAAGCCGAGAACAGCCGATCGCCATGCTGTAGTGCTAGCTTGTTAGCATCCTTGTCGTCGTCACCTAACTCACCCCAGTCACATAAGGCGTGTCGGCGAATAAAGGGTGTGAGGTTTAGCTCACCCGCTTCAACCAGATGGTCAACTGAAGCCGTTGTCACCAATTGTCCTAGTGAAAAACCAGGTGCAGTTCGGGCGGCTGGCTCGAGCGGGTCGTCAGAAGATGTTTGTGCTGAGTCGGGCGAATTCGATGTGATGGTCAAAACACGACCGAGTAGTGGTGATCCAGGGGTCAAGTCCCATGCCCGTATGACGGGAACGAAACGATCAGTCAGGATCCTCACTTCACTAACGTTGCCCTCTTCATCCTCGCTGAGCTCAGCTTTGTGGGTTTTCTCTTTGTAGGTGTCGCCCTTGAGAGCCAGGACGCGTCCTGATCCAGATGTAACAACCCCAGAGATTGCTCCCGCAGCCAGTGCGAGTGCCAGATGCCATTGGGACAGTGCCTTGACTGGAGGTCGTGGCTGCATTCCGTGCTGGCTAAAGTGCAGAGTGAAGTCACTCCAGAGTCCTTTCAGGCGGTAGATTTCCTGGGAGAACTGATCTGGTTCAAGCGTGACGCGGTAAAAGTGCTGAATCTCAGTGGATGTGGGAATAACGCTGTAAGGTTCGTCCAGCCACTGCTCGGGTAGTTCTGGAGCAACTTCGGTACCACTGCCAATACTGCGCAGGTATTCCCTTATGCCTGCCAGATGTGAAGATCGCGCCTGATGCTGGCGTCGTACACGGATACCGAAGATTACAACTTGCTTGAATTGGTTCTCAGCTGCCGAGAAGATCCGCAGACTTGTGAAGTGGTTACACAGCCAGCCGCACAGTTCGTCATCGAGCACATAGTGCGGTATCAGAAACACCAGCACCCCACCGTACTGCAGCAGTGATATGCATCGCTGGTAGAACAGTTTTTCCAAGCGGCGCCGTCCGGATCCTTGGTACTGCGATGCTCCGCTATGGTCTGCGACCAAATCGCCATAGGGCGGGTTTAGCCAAAGTAGACCGAAAGCCTGGCGGGAAATCATCGTATCCATCAGATCGCTGTGCAGTACCTGGTCAAGCATTGAGCGGGCATGTCGTGCTCGCTCCTGGTCATATTCCACCGCATAGGTTTGAACACGATCTCTGTCCAAAGCATGAGCTACTTCAGCAAGAGCAACACCTTCGCCAGCACATGGGTCAAAGATCCGCATGGTGCCAGCGATGGCGGGGGCCAAAGCCTGAAGTGTTCTTTCAAGGGTGATTTCATCTGTTGGGTAGTAGCCGTTCTTAGCAAAGTTTCGAGCCAGGCGCGGGAACATGAGTGCCATGGTATTTCTCCAATGCAATGAAGGGCAGCGCGCTGCCCAGTTGATGTGTAAGTTCAGGCGTCAGCCTGTGTGATTGTGAGATGGCCGTTTCGGATTAACTCTCCCAAGGCGAGCTCAAGGGCATCGATAGAGAGAGCCAGTCTCCAAACCATTACTGCACCCAATGCGCCCGCTAACGGTGAAAGCATTCCGTAATCGATCAGCAACTGCATGACCGGCTTTCGCCAGTGCTGAAGTAGCGGAAGAGGGCACGTCGATGTAACCAGCGGCCAGAGACTTTCCAGCGGCTCATCGCCCTCATGCAGCAGGGCATAAGCAAAGTGATTAGCCATGTCTGGCGCAGCGCAGCGCCGGTCAAAAAGCCAGATGTGCAGGAGGCTGCCGAACAATGTTCCGGGGTACTGACGAGTTGTGCGTTTCTCAAGCAGATCTGGGTTCGGAAATACCGGCAGGCGATGGCCGTCCAGCATCAGGTGAAACTGCTCAATACCGCCCTCCGCTCGCCCAAGGGTCAATCTGGCGAAAAACTCCTGCAGAACGGTGTCGCGGCCCCAGGCTGAGAAGAACACCAGGTTGCGTTGTTCATCGCAGACACAAGCGTCAACGTATAGGTCGGGAAACTCATCGATCTGGTACAGCTTCGATGGAGGTGGGTTTCGCATAGCGCCGAACTCGATGAGGGCGGCACCTGACCCAGAGGGCAAGTGCCCCCAGGGTTAATGAAGTATTACGGATGTTCAGGTCGATTAATTTTATGTTCGATTCCAGAGTTGCTGCCTGAAATCGAGGGCATAACCCATTTCAGATAGACGCTGGCATTGAGCGCGCAGCTGTTGTCGGTCTACCGTTGAGTCAAGTTTGACTACATCGCCCAGAGGCCATATCGCGCCAAAAAGCATTGCATCATCGGAGGCCTTGGCGGATGCCGACGGGTCGGTCATTCCAAATGGGGCGTCATCGTCAATACGATCAGGCGCAGGTCTTGTCCTTGCCGATCGGGTCGGACGCGCACGATCATTGGGTTGATCTTCATCGACTGGATCAGGGGTCTGAGCATCGATATGAGAGTTGTCGTCGAGCGACAGATTCTCAACGTCATCAAGGGTCATGCTGTCCAGGCGGGCGCGGATCTCGACAACGAGTCGTCCACCGGTGACGTAATACGAGGGGCGAATTTCAATGATCGCGAAATCACCGGCGTACTTCCCCTCTGTGTATTGCTCGAGCAGCGCATCTTTGATGACGAACTCCCCGATAGAAGTGGTTAGCCGTCCGACATTGAAATCTCCATGTCGGCCGTTGATTGTGCGTATAGCCAGTTGGCCTGGAAGGGTGATCATGCGTGCTCCTGAAACAACGAAGACACACGTTGCCTCGCAAGGTCGTGTGCCTTGCTGTAGCGATCAGAAAATGATGGTTGTGTTAGATCAGTTATTGTTTGTATGCATTTCGAGCCAATGGGAGGTTCTCAAGAACGAGAGCGCTTGAATCGAACACCAGAAATCGGACATCGGCCAAGCTCGCCAGAAAAAGCACACCTATCAACGACTCAGGTAGGCCTGCTTCGAGCTGCTGCTGTTTAAGTTGCTCGGCTGTAATGCCTTCAACTTCGAGCAGATGGTCATCAGTCCACGGCGTGCAAAAGAGCTTGCAACCCACGGTGTAGCTGTCATCCAGCAAGAAACATTCGAAATTCAAGCCCGTTTTCGTGCTCGACGCAGCCAATTGCTGAAGTAAACGAAAGGCATCTTCAGAAATGTGGTCCGAATTGATCTCCCATGATCGGCTGTAGTGGCCAGTATGGAAGGTCAGTCGTTTGATCAGCGCTTGAGCGCTGTCTGATGTCGGGGTGTCGCCGAGGTGAATGGTTTTTCCATCCTCTGTAGCTTGTACCTCGTACAGTACATCCCTAATCAGGCCACTACTCAGGCATTGATCTATTAGATCGTCAGCTACAGCTGGACCTTCTAGTACCAAGGCGAAATTGTCAGTGAAGACACAAGGGTGAAGTTGGATTTCATGGTCTTGCAAGTGCTCCTGTGACGGATGCAATGCTTTGTAGCAAGGCGGACAATCTGGTTCGTAGGTAATTAACACTACGCGTTGATAGCGTAAGTTGGTAAAGCCGCGTACAAATGGGTTGATCTGTCTTATTTGCATGTGGGTCTCCAGAATCAGAGAAGGACAAGACCTCGGGGGGAGTGCCCCCGAGTAAGTGATATGGTCGATTTAGTTGGTTGAATATTTATGTTGATCGTCATCCTGATCCTGATCCTGATCTGGCAGCTCTGATAAAAACTTGTGCTCCCAGATGAGAAGGTCATCGTCATCGTGTACCCAATGAACAACCGTGCCGTTGATGTCGGCTGCAAAGCAGAGTGATCCACATTGGCTACGTACTGTTACATGCTCCGGTGAGAAACCAGACGCATGAACTGGATGGTTAAAAGCGCTCGCTGCAATCGCTTCCTCAGCTGCCGTTGTAGCCGCTGACATGAGATTACAAGGAGCCAAATCAATGCTGCAGTACTGACTTGAATGGTATGGAGCTGGGACAATGCCATCAAAGGACAGTGTTCCATGAATTGTTGCGGTAAAGGACAGAGTGTTGGTCACGGTATAAAGCTCCTGAGCTCAGGGAACACCATGCCCCACAGGGTATGAGTACCCTGCAATCTTGGTAGATGATGAAAAAAAGGCGCCGAAAGGGCGCCTTGAGAGAGTGGGCTAAACGATCACGCGGCTTGACGAGCTCTGGGAGCGCGAGAAGCTTTAACCGGTTCGGCAGGTGCGTCATCTCCTTGATTCGGAGCAGACTCTTCATCGGCGCCTGAGGCAGGCGAGTCAGAAGAAGCGGCACTTGCGTCGACGGGCGGGGTAGCATCAGCAGGTTTGGCTTCGTAGGTGGTAACACCGTCCACTTTGATCCAGGCGATATACAGGAGACGACCCTTGAGGCTCACGCCGGTCTGACCCTGTTTAGGACCTTTATCATAAGTGAAGGCATCCGCCCAAATGTCACCGATTCGAAAGGACACGAGGACCTTTTTATCAGCGTCGACAGCGTTTTGGCAGCGACGAATCAGCTTTTCAGCATCAGCACCGACCACGTTGCAATCAATGTAGGTGTACTCCACCGAATCAGAGCTGCCTTTTAGAGCAGCTACTGTCACAGCCATGAATGGGCTACCTTTGCGAGGTTTCACTTCACGGACGCGGTTGAGATAACCAATGCCGGTGGTGTGCAGATCAAAGTACTTAGCTTCGTTGGAAGAGTTGCTCATGGTGAATCTCCAGTTTCGAATGTATCAAAGCGGAGAGACACTTCGCCCAATGGGGGAAAGTATTCCCCGCATGGTGGGTAAGGCAATTTGAATGATTGTCAGTGCATGAACCTGAACGCAGCAAGCATAACGCCTACAGCAGCAGAGAGCATGACAGCCATACGAATGGTGAGTTTGAGTTCGAGTTGAGACTCGAGCTTTTCGATGTCAGCTTTCGTCGCGAGTTGCGTTTGCATATCCGACTCCAGAGCATCTACGACTGCAGCGGCGCGGGATTCCTCGACATCAATCGAAATCAATGCTTGGTAAAGCGCAATACTGCTTTTCATGAAGGCCTCCTGATAATCACGAGACCTGCCCAAACGGGAGGGTCCCGTTGGGTAGTAGAAACGTTGTGCATTCATTAATCAGAAATCTGATCAACCGTTCGCGCTTCCGAATGCTTTGCGAGCTATGGGCAAGATCAGTGCGTGAGAAACGCATCGTAGTCATGAGATCCAGACTACCTCGGGCATGTTGCTGACAACGTCAGCGGTACATGTCTCAAGAATGCGAAAGGCTGTGATGCTTTGTCAAGCCCTGAAAAGAAAAAAGCCCCTAAGAAGGGGCTGTATGTCATTTTTCTGTCCAAGGATAAGGGTAGTCAGGGAGACCGGGCCAAGGATTAAATGGGAGGTCTTCGTCCTCATCTAAGTGATAGCGCACTTTACGGTAGTGCTCGAGCAGACCGTACTCTTGCAGAAGAGAATTGCACTCAGGGGTGAATCGGGAAGTAAGGTCCATGCAGACCAGCTTTCTAACCAACTCCTCGGCTTTATTCCAAAGATCGGTAGCTAAAAAGTAAATCGGGAAGTCGTGTGGATCGTCATCCTCTTGGAAAGTCATCGGATGATTTTTGTCAAGCCAATCAGTGAATCTTGCCTGAGATGCTACGAATCCAATCTCAAGTAGAAGCGGCAGGCGGGCAGGGTTGTGGTTCATTGTGAGTCTCCAGTTTCAAGAAGCAGAAAGCAGAGAGACACTTGACCCAAGAGGGAAAGTATTCCCCGCGTGGGTTTTGTATTAGATGTGGGCGATCAGCTTGAGAAAGTGCGCATCACAGTTGCTTTTATAAAGGGCTTCACAAGGTTTCCTTGTCAGCCATTCGCAGGTACCGGAGCATCGGACGTCACTTTTTTCCAGCTGGTGCAGTCAAAGCTACGCTTGAAGGGGACATAGGGTTCGCTAGCTTGCTGGGCGCAGCGAGCATCACGTTTTACCGCTTCATTTTTGGCGTTGCTGTCGAAGTGATGGAGTTTAGCTACAGCGCCGATCACGAGGATGATCAGAGCTATTGGCAGAAGAGATCGAGTCATTTTGTTCATGGTTAAGTCCTGGCATCGAAGTGCCGGGAAACCTCCCCATCGGGAAAGTTTCCCGACTGGGTTGGAGGCATTGGGTAGATCTGTACTGATTAGGCGATCAGTTCGTTTAACGGACCGAACCTCATACCGTCGGCCGATTTTTGAGCGGCAATGGCAGGTATGGCCTTGCGTTTTCGAGGTTTACGAGACGGAGGAGGACTCTCTTTCGTATTCGCTTTGAACCACATATCGAGGTCAACGCCTTTCCGAGCAATTGCTGAAGTTTGGCTGTACTCGGCCACTTGGGCATCGGTTAGCACCGGTTTAGGCAGGGCTACGAGAACTGGGGAAGTTTGGACAAACGCCTTGGGTGCGGGCCGGGTTGCGCGAATGATTTCACGAACAGCCGTGCCTAAGAACACGCCGAAGTTATAGCTACGATGACTCATGATGTTTCTCCTGCAGAAGGAAATGCGGAGAAACACAACCCATAAGGGAAGTGATTCCCCGCTGGGTGAGTTGAAGCGTTGAGTGTGCATCCATCGGCAAATGATATTGCCGAACGTTCGCGCCTCCGGATGCTTTGCGAACTATGGGAGGATCAATGCGTGAAACGCATCGTAGTCATGAGATCCAGACTACCCGGGCATGTTGCTGACGACGTCAGCGGTACATGCAGATAGATTGTGAACTCGGAGAGTACTTGTCAAGGGGCACTTTTCAAAAGCCATTCCGCTTGGGCCACCTAAGTGCTAGGCCAGCCATTGGTTGGTAAGCGGATGGCGAACACATCTTCCGAACTCCAGCATTAAGGACGATTGGGTGCCCGTTTAATCGCAGAAGGTGTGTTGGGTTAGACTGTACTCACTTCATACAATTTCGCGAATCTTATGCATCAGCTGCCTGAACTCGACGAGGTTACAAAAGCGAAAATTCGCAGGCTGCTGACTGCGGGCATGATTTTTCCCGTCATGAACAACACCAAATGGGTTGAGCTGATCAAAGCAATGATTAACGCCCCGCAAATGAAGCCTGAGTTCAGATTGCACAGTGTCTTAGCTCCAAGCGATTACTGCACAGATTGGGATCGAGAATGGCATTATCACATCCATCCGGTAGCAGAAATTGAGTGGATCGAACTCAAAGCGGTTTCACTCGATTGGCTACTTTCCACGCTAAGAAAGCACAACCTTCCCTTCTCTCTAGAGGATGGGGTGCCACGCGTTTGGGGTTATACCAGACCTAGCATGCAGCCTCTTTGGGACTGAGTTCCTGAGGTTTCGCCTAGCCGGCAAACTTATGCTAGATGACTTTGCCGGACGCATACCTTCAAAAGGCATTCCATTAGCCTCAAGAGCTGAAGGGACCTAAAACGAAATGAAAGGACACCTACTATGAGCGATACGGATATGACGCCACCGACAAATCCATTTGAAGGGTTCCCCCGGCATCATCTGATGTTCCTTAACTTGCGTGACGGTGGCGGCACTCCTGCCAGCGACTTCTATGGTGTGACCGTGGATGAACTGAAAGCAGAGTTTGTGCGAGCTGGTGATGAGCTGCTTGCCGAGCGCGGCGAGCTAATGGTTTACGAGCAGCCTGTTTACGATTGGGCCAAGCGTTAGGGACGGTTTTAACTGCGTCAAAGGGAATCCCGGCCGGACTATTTTGGAACGGTCTTAACGCAGCACAAGGAGTCAGCATGAGTCTCGCGCACGTTAAAGAGATTGTGGAAGTCAGCGATTTGATCCAGGCCAATCAGCTAATCGAATCGGGGCATGAGCTATTGCAAATAGTGCCGGGGTGGACCGGCGACAATACCCCATGCACGCTGTTTTATCTGAGCAAGCCGGTTGAGCCGGAGAAGGGACAATACGTCGACGGTGACTGGGTCCCGGATAAGGTCTAACCAGGTTCTCATAAACGGGACATTCGTTAAATCGCCCCCCACAGAAAAGCCCACCCCCCGGTGGGCATTTTTGCGTCTGCTGGTAAACAGAATCCGGTTACCTGGTTAACCATGATTATGTACGATTTTTGGCTGATTGCGGTGCCTTCCGGCCTCAGTCAGTACCCCGCTCATTGCTGAACGTGTCCAGTGCTTGTATTAAGCCTTTCGCCGCCATGGCTACCAATTCGCCACCCTTTTCCGCACTAGCTAGGCCGGGATTCGAGCCCATCCGCCCATCAGGGAACCGCGCGCGAAAGTCGCTGGCTTCACGGACGGGGCCCGAGTTGGCGATCAACGGAAAATAATCAGCTGATTTGATTGAGTCCGGATACGCCCATTGGGTCACGGCAATTTCCGACGGTGTCGCATGGGACCCGTGACCTTCCGGGAATTGTTGGCGCGCAAGTTGCTCCACGCCTTCAAGGTCCCACCAGTTGCACAACTTCAGAGCAAAGCCTGCCGGTTTTTTTGCGAAGCTGGCGTCAGAGTAAAGTTCGGAAAATGCCGCTTCGATGGATGCAACATTGCCGCCGTGACCGTTCAGAAAAAGGATCTTCTCAAAGCCATGGATCGTCAATGATCGCGTCCAATCGCAGATGGCTGCCATAAAGGTCGAGGGTCGCAAGGAGATTGTGCCAGCAAAACCCAGATGATGTTGCGCCATGCCTATGTTAAAGGTTGGAGCGACTAATATCTCGCCATGCTTCTGTGCTTCGTAAGCAATTATTTGCGGGCACAGCCAGTCAGTGCCCAGCAGGCCGGTTGGACCGTGTTGCTCGTTTGAGCCAATAGGAACGACGATGGTGCGGCTACGTTTTAAGAAAAGCTCGATTTCGGGCCAGGTTGACATATGTAAGAGCATCAGATTTCCTCGCCAGTAGCGCAACTGCGGTGTAAAAAAAGTGATGACATTAGTGGGGCACCCGTTGTAAGCCCAAGGTAAGGGCGCGACTGGGATAGGGCTTGAGGCTCCGATTGTATCAACCAATCGTAAGCGTCTGGGCATCACATCTTGCGTGATGAAACCGGTTCCTAGTTATGCGGCAGCAACTGGCCCATCTCACTCGCCTCCAACGTCGGGAGGCGCATCAAACATCGTTTGCTGTGCTCGCCGTCGCGGCTTTTAGAGTTGAGGTACGGGGCTTAAATTCCAGCCTCGCGGAGCCTCAGTAACTGTGAAAGCCGAAGTCTTTAAAACTTCTCTTTTAAGGTTGAGTGAGTTTTCAACTCTTCTTCAATGAATGCAGAGATCATAGCTCTATATACCCGTTCCACGACATCAGGTGAGGCGCCGAAATCGGTTGCAATTCCGCGCACTTTACTGATGACCTGTTCAACCCTGGCTGGAGCGCGCACATCATCAGTGGTTTTCTTGAAACCCGCCGCCTGAGTGACGAGCTCGCCTCGCTTGGCGAGGAGTGCAACCACATCGCGATCGATGCGGTCTATGTGCTGACGAACTTCTTCAATTGATGCGCAACGTACTTCCATATAGATATCCCTTTTTAAGTAGCCGAAATGCGTCAGTATTCTGGATATGACATTAGCGAGAAGCACTCCATAAGTCCACCGCAAGGTAAGCAGCCAAAGGCCAAGGTCTCCATGTACACCGAAGCGATTACTCGGTGACCGGCGCTGTAGCGTTAACTCGACGACTCGGCCAATATTTGGGCGGGGAACTAGATCCGACCTTGGGCGTTGGGGGTTAGAACTGGCTTTTCGCAGTTTTCTGCGGAGCGGCAAACAGACATCGACGATCATGAGTTTATCCAATCCGTACGCATGAACGGACATGATCCCTATGCTTACTCCAAGTACGTTTTGACTCGTTCGCTGACACAGCGGATGAGTGAATTCGAGCAGTTGCTTTCTCATGTGTGGATGCTGAACTGAGTTATGCGAGGTAAAATTAGACTACGAATCCAGTGAGCCTGAAGGATAGAAAGCATGCATACCTACTACTTCCGGCTGAGTCGTACTGAGGATGTGGCGGATTTATGCCGTATCTCGGCAGAGGCTCGTCTGCGTTACAGGACATTTCCATCTCTAGCTCATATCGCTGACACACCTGCGTTGACCCCTGTGAGATTTGAGGCCTGTCGTGTCGTGGTGGCGCTCGATAGCGATAGTCATAAAATAATGGGCTTCGCGGCAATGCGACCGCTGGACGGGCTTTTGTATTTAGACAATATTTCCGTTCGCCCAAGTGCTTCAGGGATGGGGATTGGGGCAAAACTGCTTTCGGCAGCCATAGAGCATGCTGAAAGCCTCGGGGTTCGAGCGGTGAGCTTGACAACTTTTCGTGAGCCTCCTTGGAATGGCCCCTGGTTCCGCAAGCACGGCTTCCTTACGATGCCGGGTGCATACATAGGTGAGGGATTGAAACAGGTCATGGATCGCCAGCGGGTTACGCTGGATGCCACAACGCGAGAAACATTGTGGCGTGTCCTACACGATTAATAAGCAAACTAGGCCATTCTAGCTAGCGGATGTTTGCCTTCCGCTGACCTTCAAAGGAAAGCTATGAAAATTTTGATCTTCGACCTAGACGGCACGCTCGTTGATTCAGCGCCAGGTATCGTCGCCAGTCTGACACACGCCGTTCGGGCTCTCGGTCACGACTTCACACCCTCTGCCGGAATCACGCACCTTTTAGGGCCGCCGATGACTCAGGTAATGGCACAACTGCTAGTGCCTTATGGAGATGACCGCATCGACCAAGGCGTCGAGTTGTACCGAACTCATTATGGGCGTTACGGTATATCTGGATCAGTGGCTTATCCGGGGATTAGACAAGCTATTGAGTCACTGACTTCACAAGGGTACGCGTTGTATGTCGCTACCTCTAAGCGTCAGGAGTTTGCCGAGCGCATTCTGGGCGATACAGCGCTGAGAGGTCATTTCCGAAGCGTTTTCGGCACTTCACCGGATGGTAAACTGGACAACAAATCCCGCCTGCTGGATACAATGCTGGCGGCAGAGGCGATCTGTCCTAGGTCCGCCTGCATGATTGGCGACAAGCGTGATGATATTGTCGCCGCTCATCAAAACGGACTACTTGCCATCGGCGACCTGTGGGGCTACGGCACCCGCACAGAGCTGATCAAGTGCGGTGCCGACAAGCTAGTCGAGCAACCGACTGATTTGCTGGATGTGATCGTAAAGGCCTGAGGTGCAAGACCTTCGAGCCAGAAGCTCTACAGCCCTTAAATTTCCAGCCCCTGCGACGCCGGGCCACTCGTATGAAAGTTCTGATGCATGACGGCTTCCGCATCTGGCGGGCTGCACAGGCGCTGCGCTACATTGACAGTTGAGATAAATCCCCAGACTATAAATCAATGAATATTACCTACCGACTGAACATGATGCGCACCTTGATGACCGCCTTGGGCGGGCCATAAGGTGATGCGCGCGTAGGTACTAATGTATTGACTAAAGTCCCGCCAGGAATGGCCGGGGCTTTTTCATTCTCCGTTCAGAATGTCCAATCACAGGAGTGTGAAAATGTTGGGACGCAAAACGTCGAGAATCTGAAAAGGAGCACCTATGATTCGGAAAGCATTACCATCGGACGCAAAAGCCATTGCGCAAGTCCATATCAGCAGTTGGCAAGACGCGTATTGTGACTTGATGCCTGCGGAATACTTGCTGTCATTGGGCGCTTCGATGCCACAACGGGAATCCTATTGGATTCGCTCGATTGAGTCGGGCGAATCGACCGTATTCGTCGCGGAGCTGAACAACGAGGTGGTCGGCTGGATATCGGTCGGGGTATGCCGAGATGAGGATATAGCCGCAGAAAATTCAGCTGAGGTCATGGCTCTCTACGTTCTTGCTGAACACTGGAAAACTGGAGTCGGCTTTGCTTTGTGGCAGGCCGGGTTGCAGCACTTGATAGAGCAAGGTTATCAGCGTTTAACCCTTTGGGTCTTGACCGGAAATGAGCGAGCTATCCGATTTTATCGCAGCGTAGGATGTATTGAGGAAACGGGGAGTGAGCGCAATCTCGAAAGGGGAGGCGCAGCACTGGTAGAGGTGAGGTATCGGCTGCCCCTGATCCCCTGAGGTCGCGCAAGGTGGGATGCCCGGACGGATACCGTGCGGCGGCGATCATAAGTTTGTAACCGTCCGGGCATCACACCTTTCCTGAAGCTTGAGGTGAAAGTGTCATCAAATATGCGGACGGCGTCGCCTTTATTGGCTAGGATCGTGAGGTGTAGACGGCGGACGTGCACAGCGATTAGGCATAACGGATACGTTGCTTTGTAAGGATAAATACCCAATGAGCCAACTAACGGCGCTAATTGCTGAAGCTAGGGCAGGACTCTCAATCCAGGAAAACATCCCACAGGCAAGGTGGGAGGCAATCGCCAACGATGCCAGAGCGAAGAAGTTGCCGATATCAAAGGGCGAATAGAGTCGCTAAAACTAGAGTTAGAGTCAGTCGAAGAGTGGGATGGCGACACCCAAGACGAGATCAACGTAGCAATCTCTAAGTTTTCATATCTACTGAGGCTTGCCTTGGCCAATGCCTAAACAGCGTCGTTTGTTTAAAGGGGTGTCTGCCGAACAGGTTTGACTGATCAAACTGGCACCCACCTGTGCGGCAACAGCTCGGTAATCTCACTCGCACGCTGCGTCGGCAGTAAGCGTCCGGCCAATACACCCTCCTAATATGCGGTCGGAACACTTACCATCATCCTGCCCTGTTTGTCACACAACCATATCCTGAGAGGCGTATTTTAATGTCTCCGAAAAGACTAGATAGCCACCTACGTGTTGGCGCTAATACGATTTTTGACCCAGATTGCTGATTTCTGACTGACCTATATGCAGCCTCTGAATTTCCGCGCAAAGACTTCGTTCGCTGATTACTTGGGTAGGTCAATGAATTCCGGCAGCCTGGGTCAAAATCGCATCAGCGGTAACACCACTGATTCAGTGAGCACTATTCGCCGTCGCATAGAGGCCAGGAATCAGGCCAATTATGTCAAACAGCGAATCGCTATCGAGCGTGGCCTGCGCTTTATGCCTGGCTTGTTGATTCGCGTTCAAGGCGATAGAGAATCCCACCCTCTCAAACAGCGGAATGTCAGACAGCGAATCGCCCACATGAAACACCTCCGACATGCTCACGCCGAGAGACTGGCACAGTGAGTTAACAAATACAGGCTTGTCGTGTTCGGTGAAGTGCGATTCGACCTCTCCCGTGAAAACTCCCATGTGGTCGGTTTTCAATACGGGTCCGCTGGACGTTATAAAATCATAGTGGTCGGCAAAAAACTCAGCGACACATTTCCAGGCCAGTGTGCATATCACCGATGGGATTCCATTGACCTGAAGCCAATCAACGGTTTTCCTTATATCGTGGATTACCGGTATGTCATCCAGCATAAGTGCGATATCTTTCTGGCTAAGGCCCCTGTAGTGCAAACCATCGAGGGTAGCCACTTCAATGTTTGTAATCTGACCCGCTTGATAACCGTCCTCCAGCTCGCGCATTACATCGCTATGGCCGATCTTTCGGGCGAGATGCAGGCCGGTGCTGGTTCGGGCCAAGGTTCCATCAAGGTCAAAACAGGCAAGTTTCCAGGCCATAGACATTAACTCCTTTCAGAACTACGCATTCAGTGAATACCGATACTTTTCGCGAGAAACCTAACCGCCGGACGTGCACCCGATGATTCGCTTCGCCGGGTCGCTTCTCAGCGGTGTACGGGAGACGGCGATCATGAGCTTGATCCAGTCAGCGCGCATGAATGGGCATGATCTGTATGCCTATTTGAAATATGCTCTCACGCGGCTGCCGACGCAGCGGGCGAGTGAGATTTCAGAGCTGCTACCGCATAGATGGACGCGAGAGTAATCAAAAAATCTTTCCCGCTACGCGGCAAACTCGACTCCCCACCTCCGACGGCCCCTGACAACCAACCCCATACGAAGCTTAAAGTGGTACGTCCTGCGTGATCAACGCCTATGCGGTAGTTCCGCACGCACGGATCTGGGCGGAGGGCGGTAAGTAACTGCCGTCCCTACCGCGACCGGAGCTATAGCGTTCTACGCCCTTCCGCTCGCTAGGTAAGGCAAATGCCCAACTCAGCAGCGCCAACCTGATGATGGCTCGCCCCGCCAAGGGGCATGCCACAAAACCTTGTACGAATTGAGGTGCTTCGGCGTTGGGCTCGCCGTACCTATCCGGAATAAAGAGAAAAGCGCAGGTAAGTGACGAAGCAGACAGACCGCTACAGCACAGCTACAAAAAGAGGAATTCACCGCACTGAGCACACAGGAAAAAGTCGTTATCAATCAAACCGCTTTTCACCCAACCCGCCCCCCATTCCGACACTTCACCCCCCACACCAACGTAATCACCGCAGGCCAAAACGCTGTGTTGATTACGTCGTGAACGCTGGCCTGCCAGCGCCAGTGCCCAAAGCTTACGAGGTCGTCTCGGCTGTCGACCCATTCCCCGGCGCACGCGACGATGACCACTGCCAACAAGGCAACCCATGGCTTGGCTCGTCGCATCAGGACAATCACTGTCAGGTAAACGGCCATGCCGACGTAGATGTGCAGCGCGTCTCGGGTCAGGCCGGTGGCTGACATGAGGGCGAGTTTGATGCTCTGTGCGGTTGAGATGTCCATTTCAAGTGTTCCCGTTTTCTATGCCAGAACCACGCCCGAATCTTACACCGTCCGGGCTTGGCTTCCTCTCAATCAGCGCTTGAAAAATAACCGCTCCGCCCTACGTCTTTTGCAATAGCACCAGAGTCACGAATAGCCTGTTCGATTGTAAGCGCCTGGTGAAGTCGTCTGGACAAAGCAAATGGTCTAAATACGATCAGATTTCACGAAAGAGCGACTCGCCAGTTTGCATTTTCGGTTATTGACACAGTGCTCAAATCTCCAGATTATCAATCAATGACCCCTACAAATCTCGTTAGCATGATGCGCCCCTTGATGATTGCCTTTGGCGGACCATAGGGCGATGCGTGCTTAGAACAGAAGCATTGACCAGAAGCCCCGCCAGAAATGGATGGGGCTTTTTCATTCCCCTTCCAACTCATTGATGACAAGGAGAGTGAAGATGCTGTTGATTCGCCCAGCCAAACGTACTGACGCCGAGGCCGCGTTTGATATACGCCTCCAGGCGATCCGGCATCAATGCATTACCGTCTATACCGCTGAGCAAGTAATGGCGTGGACTGATGTGCCGCTCACAGACCGATATCGGGCTTGGGTGGAAAAGGAGTACCACGTTGCCTGGTTGGGCGAGACACCGGTCGCAACAGGTCTGATTGATTTCCAGTCTGGAGAGATAGGCGCTATTTTCGTTTTGCCTGCATTCATGGGACAGGGGATTGGCAAGGCAATGCTCCTATACCTTGAGCGACTGGCCTTTAAAGCCGGAATCGTCGACATCCATTTAGATGCTACCCCTAACGCAACCGCGTTCTACCGTCGGTGTGGCTATCACGGAGATAATCAAGCTATCTATACCTCGCCGTCCGGTCTTGAGCTGGCTTGTACACCGATGCGGAAACAGTTGGCCAGTGAAGAGCTAATGGACGTCACGCGGGCGACAAGCAGGCTGCCAAACTCAGGCTGAGTAAGTCAGCCCGGCATCCATTGATGCGGCAGCAGATGCTCAATCTCACTAGCTTTCTGCGTCGGCAACCGCGTCAGCACATCTTTGAGATAAGCATACGGATCATGCCCATTCATGCGTGCCGACTGTATCAAACTCATGATCGCGGCCGCTCGTTTGCCGCTGCGCAGAGACCCGGCGAACAACCAATTGGAGCGCCCAAGCGCCCAAGGCCTGATCGTGTTCTCGACAGGGTTGTTGTCGATGGGCACGGCACCATCACCCAGGTAGCGCGTCAGCGCTACCCAGCGTTTCAGGCTGTAGTCCAAGGCCTTGGCCATCGCCGAGCCTTCTGGCACAAGCTCGCGTTGAGCCAGCATCCATTCATGCAACTTTGCTGCGACGGGAACCGCTATTTCCTGACGTAATCGCCAGCGCTCTTCATCGTTCATTTCTTTGGCTTGCCGCTCGATCTCGTACAGGCCGCCGATTGATTGCAGTGCCTGTTCGGCCAACTGGCTTTTGTTTGCCACATGCAGGTCAAAGAACTTGCGGCGAGCGTGGGCCATGCAGCCGATTTCGGTGATGCCCCGCTCGAAGCTGGCCTTGTAGCCCGCGAAGTCATCGCAGACCAGCTTGCCGTTCCACGTGCCAAGGAAGTTACGTGCATGTTCGCCAGCACGGCTGGGGCTGAAGTCGTAGACCACCGCCTTCAGTACCGAGAACGGCGTGGTGCAATAAGCCCAGACATACGCTCGGTGCGTTTTCTTCTCGCCGGGGGCCAGCATCTGCAACGGCGTTTCATCGGCATGCACGACTCGCTGGGCGAGTACGACTTACCGTCGGCAGGCGATGGAGGACATCTTTTAAGTACGCATACGGATCATGCCCGTTGAGCCGCGCCGACTGGATCAGACTCATGATCGCCGCCGCACGTTTACCGCTGCGTAAAGACCCTGCAAACAGCCAGTTTGAACGCCCAAGTGCCCACGGCCGGATTTGATTTTCGCACCAGTTGTTATCGATGGGCACCGCACCATCATCGAGATGCCTGTCAGGCACCTGTGGCCCCTGCGGCCCCTGCGGCCCCTGCGGTACAGTACCTCGCGGCAAAACAGCCAAGTGACTGACCAACCTATGAATAGGCGCACGTCTTGAAGAATTCGAGCATATGGATCTGAGGTGAATTCAGATCAGCCATTTGATTAGCGTCGCGAAGGGGGGGCACTAGGCAAGAAACGAAGCAGCGTAACGAACCGGTTTCCGGATAATGAGAATCGTGCCGAGAGTTATCACCTTTATAGACGATGACTCTCAGCCGATGTGTGCATTGCTACAACTTGAAGAATTTGCCACCTGTGAGCGCTGGCTCGGCGCTGATCCCTGGGCATTGATCGCACGCTTTGCATCATCGACATCACCCGACCCGTTGTCGTGGCTGGGGCCAGTTATCAAAAGGCACGCATTCGCGCACAAAAGGAGCCCGTTTTTTCACCGGTGGGCGCCGGTAGCGAAAAGTAGCTACCTCGGAATGTAACCTGGTCATCCAGCAACTGAGAGATGACCAGGTTACATTCCGAGACAGTCAAAAACGTTTTAAAAAAAGAGTGGACCGCAACACCAGTGCGGCCCTTAGACGATTATGCATCGAACCTTCCATGAACTCTGTGTGCCTATGAACCCGCTTTCACGAGTTAGACGGCTGCGTGTCTGCTACTGAACAGGGAGACACAGGGAGAATTCACAACAAGATCTGTACGCCCCTCCCGATGCTTTGCGTACTTTGGGGTTGGAAAATGAAGGCAATGCCAACTTTTCCAGGGTGTCACTGATGACCGTCAGTGACCAGCGGGGTGGAACTGGTATTAGCGCCATTGTGGCACATCATTTGTAAGCCCGCTATTCCTGCATCTCAGCTGCTTTTGGCGGTCGCCACTCGCGGCTTTAGTGACTTACCTGCTGCTTTCTTTTTCGCAGTATCAATATTGATTGTGCCTTTACAGTCAGGGTATCGAATACACGCCCAGAAGTTACCGGACTTACCTTTGCGTTGTGAGGTTTTCGCACTGCACAACGGGCATTTTGGACCTTCCGGCAATTTGATCGACAATGTTGTGCCTTTGTACTGCTCAACAAGCCTGGTGATCCAGCTTGATTGCCTAGCGATGAAGTCATCCAGAGTCAGGGTGCCTTGCTCAATCATAGTGAGCGCTTGCTCCCAGATCGCCGTGGTACCGGGATCTGCAACTGCTGGTGGCACGGCATCTATCAGAGAGAAGGCGGCTTCTGAAGCGCGCAGCGCGCTGCCTTTTTTGATCAGCGACCCTCGATCAATTAAGCCTTGGATAGTGCCCGCACGGGTTGCTTCAGTTCCAATGCCAGTTGTTTCTTTGAGCTTCTGAGCCAGCCGTGGATCCTTGACTAGCTTGGCAATGGTTTTCATAGCCTTAATCAAGGTCCCCTCGGTGTAAGGCTTAGGGGGCTCCGTTTTTAACGCCTTTAGCTGCAAATCTTTAAGCTCGCAGCGAGTGCCTTTTTGCAGTACTGGCAGAGTCTGGGAGCGCGATCCAGCTTCCTCACTCTGGTCTTGGAATGAAGTGGTGAAAAGAATTTTCCAGCCTGGCTCAACGATGCGCTTACCAACAGCATGCAGTGACACTGCATTGCACTCGAAGGTGGCCACTGTTCTGTCAAACTCGTGGTGAGGCAGAAATTGGGCTAGGAAGTGTGCGCGAATCAGCTCATAGACCTTTCGCTCCTTCTCTGACATAGCCGAAAGGTTGGCTGGTTCTAGCGTCGGGATGATGCCATGGTGGGGGCCAGTAATTTTTTTGTCATTCCATGCCCGCGACCGCTGCTCAGGATCAATCAGTAGAAGAGTTTCCCCAATTGATGGGTCAGTTCGGTTGAGGGCATCGAGGACTATTGGGACCTCATCAAACATGCTCTCTGGAAGGTAACCGCAATCAGTTCTGGGATAGGTAGTCGCTTTGTGAGTTTCATAAAGGGACTGGGCAACATCCAAAGTCTCTTGAACCCCAAGTCCGAACTTAGCTGAACACAACTCCTGCAGAGTACTCAAATCGAAAGGCAGCGGTGCGACATCCCGTCCACGTTCGGTCTCTACGGATAGAGTAGTTGCCGTCTTGCCATTTTTTAAGGCATCAAGCGCGGCAGCTGCAGCCCGCTGATCAAGACATCGGCCATCCTCATCCGCTATGTCGTCTGCGGGCAGCCATTTCGCCAAGAACGTGTGCCCAGCGGTCCACAGCTCTACATCAAGACTCCAGAAGGGTTTGGGTACAAAGTTTGAAATTTCTCGATCCCGGTCGACCACAAGGCGAAGGGTGGGGGTTTGAACACGGCCCACCGATAGCACACCCGTATACCCGGCCTGTCGTCCAAGCAGTGTAAACAGCCGCGAGAAATTCATACCGATCAGCCAATCCGCCCTAGAGCGCCCGAGGGCTGAGAGGTACAGCGGATAAGTTTCAGCACCTTGCTTAACGCTGTTAAGCGCCTGGCGGATAGATGCCTCATTCAGAGCTGACAGCCACAGTCTTTCAATCGGGCCACGGTAGCCACAAAAATCAATGAGCTCGCGTGCGATCATTTCACCTTCGCGGTCGGCATCGGTAGCAATTACAAGCTCGGTCGCTTCCTTGAGCAGTTGCTTGACGACCTTGAACTGGCTCGCTGTTTTTGGTTTGACGATCACTTTCCATGTAGAAGGCAGAATAGGAAGCGTGTCCAGGCTCCAGTTCTTCAAGTGATCCCCATAGGCGTCCGGTGGTGCTGTTTCCAGCAAGTGTCCGATTCCCCAAGTGATCGTCACACCATTACCCTTGATGCAGCCTTCAGCGCGTTGATTGGCACCAAGGATCTTGGCAATGTCTTTTGCCTGGCTAGGTTTCTCGCACAGATATAGGCGCATTTAACTCTCCAATAAATCAGCATCAGCTGAATGGAGAACCGTCGCATGCTAGGGAGTGGCGCACAGCAATCAATCGTTACCGAGGGGCGTGAGGGTTTCTACTGAACTGCGATGGCAGCACCGCTGGGGATGACCGACGGAACCGTTATTCCGGTTGCGCCGACAATAGGACTGATAAGCCGTCCTGCTTGGACGTACCCTACCGCAACAGAAGCGTCTGTCATCTTGACCAACTCTGCAACAAGTCCTTCAGATGGGGATAAGTAGTAGGTGTAGCTAAGCCCGGAAACAACATAGCCGCTCACACCAGGTGCGTGGGCATACCAAGATGGCAGCGCCAAGGCGGTGTCTTGTACGGTACCTGTGGTTGTCTGGTTAGAACGGGCATATTCTGCAAGCGCGTTACGATAGACCAGCATGTTGCTTGCAATAGTGGACGCGCCCGCAGTTGAGGCGCTCTCTTCGGCCCGTTGGCTGATGAGCCCAAGTATTCCCGATCCAATACAGATAATCAGCAACACAACCCAGTAGATAGGCATAGAGTTTGTTCCATGGAACTTGAGTTATTAATCTGAGGTTATACAGAACAGCAATAATGCTTCTTGCCGCCAAGAATCCTGTTTATGTCTAGTGACATGTGGAAGCTATGTAATCATTTTATGCACATTGCTTTGCACCAATGATCGGTACCGCTTGAGAGTATCGTTTCTACGAGGGTGAATCCGGATGTAGGACTACCATTTATTTCACATGCTGCGTTACCAACTCCTGACTGCTGGCCGGTAAGAAAGCAAGCGGTGAATTCTCCCATGTAGGTGTTACGGATTCCAGACCTGTTGCCGCCTGCCGTGTAGGGGCCCCACAAAGCGAGTTTTCCTGAAGAAGCCCACAAGCCTGATTGGCAAGTCAAAATAAAGCCCTGAGAGTTCTTACTTACAAGCCCCGTTTTTTCGCATGCTGTCCCTTCAACCGCTACGCTGGCAATATCGATGAATTCTCCAACGGTGGTCCGCCCTGTGGATGTGACCGTTCCGCCACGCACGTTACCCCCCGTATAGAGGTTCTTGTCCCCGTAGACCCGCACCCAGTCCGAGTCACTCATATACCAACCACCCCCCCATTTTTCGCTGTACCAGCCTGTATTGCCTTGGGTGCGAAACCAACCGCCTGTGTAGGTTTCCCCAGATATTCGAGCTGTTGCGCCAGTCAGGTTAGCCACAGCATTTACGGAGCGTGCGTTTACGTCCCCTACAGCATTGACGTTGCCACCTACAGTCACCGTGCCTGAAGCATTCAAGGCGGCAACATCATTGACGTTATTCCCTCCCATACTGAGTGCCGTGTTCATACGGTTGAGCTCAGGTTTACCTGGAATAGCATTGCGGTAGAGGTAGTCATTGGCGAGTGTCCCATCCTGGAGGAACAAGGCACTCGCGGTATGGCCAACGCCCGGATTTATTCCGTAATTGCTCAACGCAAGTTGCCAGCCACCTCGGACACCTTGAATGATGCCGGTGTTGTTGTAAGGGATGAATCCTCCCGGCGCGCCAATGTTCTCTGCAATTTCCCTGGTTCCGATCTCATCAATTGCCTCGCCGCCAGTTGTGATCACGATGGATTCCAGCTGGTTTACATTGACTCTGCGGGCGAGCACCACAAACGTCTGTCCAAATGCGTTCGTGTCGCTGAAACTTGCTGGCAGGTAATTGGTGTTGCGCAACATCTGTGGGGTTATCTTCGCGGGTGTCGTCGTGCCGGCAGAAGCGTAAATCGTTGCGAAATTGTCCTTCAGATACTTGGCGGCAGCGCCCGCTACCTGCTGCTGTTGCTGGGCCGCAATCTGATAGTTTTGCGAGTCCATCTGCTTCGCCATAAGCGAGACCCCAATCGCGGACATGATGGCAAAAATTATCAGGCCGAACAGTAGCTCGATTACAACGAACCCGTGCTGCGGAGTACGTATAGGCTTGAGACAGTTCATCCCCAGATGCTCCTGTTCGATTGGTGGTCCACATCCTGTGCCAGCATCGCGATCTGATTTGATCGGATCTTCTCCCGTATACCAGGTCCGTCCTTTCCTGTGAGGGACAGGCTCTTGATCTTCAAATGTCGCATTGAACCTTGGCCTTCCAAGGCAAGTGCAATTACCGCCACCAGGCCCTGCGACAAGATTGACCGGACGTTGCTGATTTTGGGCTCTGCCAGCGTTGCTACACGTTCTATCGCTTGGGGTACGCTACCCGCATGCAACGTGGTGACGATGAACACGCCATTTATTGCCGCGCGTACTGCCTGGACAGCGGTTGCTGTGTCCCGGATCTCGCCGATTAGCATCATGTCGGCACCTGTACGAAGTCCTCTGAGCAGAGCTTCCTCATAGCCGCCATTGCGCCTGGACACTTGCATCTGGATGCATCGTCCAGAGCCGTGAGGTCCGTTCAAGTCTGTTTCAGTAGGATCCTCTGCAGCCAGAGCGATCCCTCCGCAAGCCTTGAGTCTGGCGATAATCAGAGACGCCGCGCTTGACGTCTTGCCTGTGCCCATCTCGCCGCAGAAAATCACCAGCCCCCGGACGTGTTCGCTCAGTAAGGACTCCACCAGGTCCTCTGGAAAGCCGAGCAAATCAAATGGTCGCAGCTGTGCGTTCGATTTTCGCAGAACGAACACGGCCTGCCCGAAAGCGTCCGGAATTTGAGTGACGCGCAGGACCACTCCATTTTTTTTCAGGGAAAACTCGGGATCCTGATGCAGCTCATAATATTTGAGACATTCGGCGCGCAGCACCTGAGCATCTTCGGCCCAGCTGGCCGGAGCCTCGACACGTCGGCTATCACCTTCCAGGCCTTTAACGTCCGTGAAGTCTGGCCCCAGATAAAGGTCAACAAAAGGCGTGTCGATGATCAGGCTCATGCTCAGTAGGCCGTCCAGGCCAAGGTGTTACTGTCAGTTGAGCAGCCGCTCGTAGCAGCCGCTGAACTCACTTCTCCGCTCACGGCGGTACCGCCGTTGATTGAGGTCGAGACCTTTTGTCCACGGCCGATCTTCGTGGCCAGCGTCACGCAGGCATCCTGTGGCAGACCCGCCTCAGTAACGGTGTAGGTCATGCCGTTGGCAACCACAGTGACTTGTCCGCTCCAGGCGTTGTAAAGCTTGCCGTCTGAATAGGACATATTGGGGAGTCCTCTTATCGAGTTGAGCTGGGTGATCAGGTCGGTTCCTGATGCGCCGTAGCCTGTACTGCCTTTGAGCTTGCGGGTATTGGCGATCAACTGTCCTACGTTGCCTTGCTCGTTGTTGACGTCCGAACTGCCCATTGCTCCCCAACCGTTGTAGAGGGCATAGCCCATCCCGATCAGGATGACGATGAGAACGAAGAGCAGTTCAATCGAGACATACCCGATCTGGCGAGCCCGGGCTGAGTGAGTCAGTTTTTGCATGTGACTAGTCCTAGATATGTGGATAACGGTGTGGTGCTCAATGGGTCATGCCTTGGGTGGCATTGCCGGTCATGCTGTAGGCCCCGACCATGACTAGAATCATCAATAAGCCGATCAGAACCATCGATATAAGCGACAGGGTTTTCGCGTAACGCTCCACCTGCTTGAGTGATATCTCCAGCCACCTCAGGCTGTAGCGGTGTATCGCTGCAGAAAAGCTTTGAGTAGTTGAGAGGACAATCAAAAACTGGATTGCCTCGTGGTCCGGAAATCGGTAGCCGGACAAGTCCAAGGCTTCACCGAAGTTCTTACCCATCCGGACCCCGTAGTGAGCAGCTTCCAGGCGCTCACGCAGCCATGGGTTAGCGCCGCGCTTGAGCGTGTCCAAGGCTTCGAGCGGATCAATGTTCGCTCTGAGCATGACCGCGATGTTCAGGAGGAAAGTAGAGCCATGCAACGCCTTGTAAATTGACCAGGGCGGTAGGATCTCCAGACGTGTCCGCCAAGACCCCCGAAAATAAGGGAGCGTCACCACGCTGGTAACAATCAGCATAACCACGAGGCACAGAGTCAGTAGCCCCCAGTTCGTGACGAAGCTCGCGATCATATGCAAGAGCATTGGCGCGCCTGACCAGCTCTCAGGATTGGAGGAGCGGCTCATGGCGGGCACAACACGAGTGGCGACAACATTCAGCAGGTAAGCCATGAGGCTCCAGACAAATGTTGGATACAGAGCCGTCGACATCACTAGGGTCATCACTTTCTGACGGGCCTCAATGATGCGTACACAGTCACTGAACGCCTGGATGAGGTTGCCGGACTGCTCGCCCGCACTTATCACCGCGTGCTCCTGATAGGGCACCCAGTTGAGACATGCCTGAGCCAGTGTCTTGCCTCCTGCCACTGCTCTGCCGATACCGTAGCTTGCCAGAGAGATAGGGTGCTGCTTGCGACGACCTCCATCGCTGTAGATCGAGCCTAAACGGTCGAGTGCCAGATCGAGAGGCACGCCGTTCTCGAGCAGAGCGGTCATGCTCTCGTAAAGCCGGATCCGCTCATTGCCTCCGAACTGGATCCTGTAAAAGCCATCTACAAGCCCTGACCAGGCATCCATCATCTTACTGAGCATGGACTTCTGCCTCAGTTAATTCGGCATCCAGCATGTAGCTGTCAAAATCCACTGGCCCGACTACGGCCTCTGCCATGCGCGGGTCAATCAGCCCCGCATTGATTTTGATGAGCGTGTGAGCAACCTTCGTAATCCCCCCCATGTGCTGGACCCAATACTGGCGCGCTGCGCTTGGTCCGTTCTTGCGGATCTCCTCCATAAACCGGTGGGTAGGCAGAAGAATCTCTGCGACAGCGACCCTGCCGTTGACCCCGTCACGGCATAGAGTGCAACCAGGCCCGGCCAGATAGACCTGATCCAGCACGGTCATCTTTTCAAGTCGCTCGACCAGCTGCGGATCCAAGGTCTTGATCTGGCTGCGCGCAGGCACGCGACACTTCTTGCACAGCGTTGGCAGCAGTGACTGGTTGATAAGGCCGACGATGAGTGTTGGGTCGGTGACCAGGCTCGTATCAGCCCCCATGTCGATCAGGCGAGGAATTGCTGCTACGGCGTTGTTGGTGTGTAGAGTCGATAAAACGAGGTGGCCGGTCATCCCCCCGCGCAGTGCCCCCTGAGCTGATTCAAGGTCGCGAATTTCTCCGTACATCAGTATGTCGGGGTCGAGTCGGACGGAGTTTGTAATGGATTCCCCCCATGTCTCATTGCTGCCAAGAGGGGACTGATTTGCACGCATCGGATATTCAGGCGGGTCCTCAACGGTCAGGATATGTTTTGTGCCTTTGCACTCTTCAGCCAGAAGGTTGATCTGCACCTGGAGCGACTTAGATTTCCCTGATCCAGTCGGACCGGTCAATATGATCACGCCATAAGGAAGGCTCCTCAGCCGCTTGAACAGCAAATTCTGCTCTGGCAGAAACCCCAGATCGTCTACGGACTGTTTCTCCTGATCGTCATAGATCAGCCGCAGCACCATCAGAGGCCCTTCGACTAGAGGGCGGGTAGCTACACGGGCTCCGGATAGTCCCAATTGATCGAGGAAGGTACGAGCCATGCGCGCATCTTGTTTCAACTCCGGTTGATAGTAGCCCTCAGATTTGACGTCACACATCGAATTGAAGAGTGACGAACAGAGCTCCTTCCCCACAACGCTCTGGATCTGCCCGTACTCCCGCAAGAGACCGTCCTCACGGAACTTGATGTGAGTGATCTCGTGACCAACGATGAAATGCACGTCTGATGCACCTCTTGCATGGGCCGCGCCGATGATACGAATCACCTCTTGTTGACGCTGGGTGCTGTCTACAGATCCGGCGGAAGTTCTGCCAGCATTTTGGTACAGGGACTTGATATCGCTCAGCGTGCTGCTGCTGACCTGAAACGGGACTCCGGCTCGGTCCAGACGGTCCATAAATGCCAGCACATAAGGGTCGTGCAAGTGCTGGGACGACACGAGCAGGTCTGCTTCATTAGCCGCAGTGGCAGGCGCTAACAGGGCAACCAGCTGACGCAACTCGCTGGAGATATCCCCCCAGCGCTGTCCCTCCGCAGTTAGGACGGTTCCGACCACGTCAGACTGCATGGCGATGTTTATCGGTTGCACGAGCGCGGTCGGTCGGGTGACCTGATGTGCCAAAGGATCAGCCTGAATCTCTGGCTCAATTCGTACAGCGCCGCTCATTGCTGGAACTCCTGCGACACACTTGACATTGGATCCATAGCCGAGGGCTGGCCAGGTGTAATAGGCTTGAGTGTCTGCAGTGACATTTGGGGGGCGTCAACCGAAGCACTTGGTGCTCGGGTCGAGAACCCAAGAGGATATCGGCGTCCGCCATGGCTCAGTACAACGCTATCGAGGGACACACTGATTACCTTGAACCCTCCTGGCAGCTCAGCATTGCCAATTGATGCATCGACCTCGAAACCACTTCCGTACAGCAAAGTGGCATGAAGAGTGTTATTCGTCCTGAAAACGGTCTTGACCACCGGCAACTGCGGTGTGCTGTTGCTGGCCGGGGCGGGCATCGTGTAAGCGCTCTGCATTACCTGAACCGGAGCAGACGTAGATGTCTTGCCCCCGTTTACGATTTCTTCCATCGCTCGGGCTCGCGCAGCCTGAGCCTTAAAAAACAAGGTTTCAGTCTGAACCTGGGACAACACACCAATGTTGATCCGACTCAGATCGGTGGGTGATGGGTCGGCAGCGACGGCCATGTTGCCGACAGCCACGCAGGACAACAGAAAGGTCAGCAGAATGGAGGCGTGAGTGTTAATGCACATAGAGGTCACCTATGACGTACCAGGTTAATTTGCCGTCTTGAAAGTCTGTTTTGATTTCACGCAGGCGCATTCCAGTGCTTTGCACCCCTTGAAGAACAGTCGATGGCGGCAATAAGCTCGTGTAGCGGATCTCGAAGTGTCGATAATCCGGGGGCGCTGGTGGTGGAGGTGCTGGTTGGCCAGGCAAAGCTGCTGGCTGGACAACCGTCACAGGTACTTCCTTGATATTGGGTTGCAGGTCCTGGGCTTGCAGCCATGAAGTGATGCTGTCCAAGGCCAGCGTTGCGGGGTTCAGGATGTCATCACCCGCCAGCGGCAGCTTGAAGGCGAGCTTCACTGCGGCCATGTTGCCTTCGTCGTAAAAGGCGGGCGTATCAGCAAAGTAGCCAGCCGTAGCGGCGCTGAAGGCAAGCGTAGTGCTGTTGCCGGTGCGCTTGTAGCTAGCCGACATCAGCGTCCCGTCGCATTTAGCGGAAACAAACAGCCACCCTGCGATTGCCGGTAGTGACTGGTCGATTGCGCCGTTACAGGCTTCAAGAAATACTTGGACAGAAGGCTGTTTTACCCACGGATGTACAAGCGCCTCGATCACCACAGGCGAGTTTGTTCGCTGGTTCAGGGCGTCCAATTCGGCTTGCATTGCCGCCTCTGCCGCTTCCTGCGCCTGGCGAGCAAGTTGCAGCTTATGTTCGTTCCACTGGTGCCATCCAATCACTCCTCCCACAACCAAGGCACCAATCACCGCGGCTTTCATCAATTCCTGTCTGGACAGGCCGAATGCCAGCGGTGTCAGCTTGTATTCGCGCTTGAGATTTGATGACTGCAATAATGTTTCAGGGTCGAATTGTTCGCCACCGCGACCAAACTCCGGCGGAAGGAAGACCTTGTCGAAGCTCATTGAGCGGCTCAACTGCTGAGCCACCTTCTTTTTTATTTCCTCACTGCTGCCTACTAGGTCTGCTCCTGGGATGACCGCGCCTCGGTACACTGCGATCAAAGCGTATCTGTCCTCGGCGTCCTCGATCTTCCAGGCAGCCAGCCACGATGGGCCTAACTGTCCGGCGAGTGAGGCTGCCAAGGAATACATACCTTTAACTGCGCCGTCATACTGCGAAACAAATCCAGCCTGAATCACCGACTCGGTATGCCTGATGGCGACGATGTCCATTTCTTGGCTGCGACCGAACTGTCGTGCTTCTTTCATGTAGCCGGTAAGGCTGCCTAACGGGTGCCACAGCAGTCCTGTTACGAAAGATCGACCGTGATAATTCAGAATCTGAACTTTGCCGTCGCTGGGCATTGGAGAGCGCATTGCGCGCTTTCGTAACAGAGATAATAGGTTCGCCATGTCAGTTGGTCACAATCGGGGTGATCAGCACCACCAGAATGCTTTTTGATGAGGTGCGTTTACGCCCCCCTCCAAGACCGAAGAATCCGGGAGAACCTGTGCCGATCTTGTCTGTGTTATCGCTCAGCTCCTCAAACCCCGACAGGATCAATGTCTGACCGCTGCGTAGCTTCACTTTCGGTGACAGGCTTTTCGCATCGTAGTTGGGGATCTGAACGCTGGAGCCGTTGCTAGTGAATGGCTCGAAGGTAGGTTTGGAGCTCATATTTATCGAAACCATGAGCAGCATCTCATCGTCGTCCATCAAGCGCGGTTGCAGCGTCATGTTGAAACCGGAGGTGATCGTGCCAGGAGTAATTGCGGTGCTGGAGCCCACTGACGCAGTGGTGTTGGTCTGAACCGATGGGATGTAGCCTTGAACGTTGCCGATCTGCAACGGAGCAGGCTGCAGATTCAATGTGGTTACAGACGGCGAGCGAACATTCGAGATCCGGGCCTGTTCTGCGATTGCCTGGATGATCGCGTTGGAACCTGCCCAGGCTGAGTTGGCTGTATCGACAATGCCGACAGAGCCAGAGATAGCGCTGGAGCTGATGCCTGGCACAGTATTCGAGAGAGACAGGCCCCACTTTGTGCTCAGCGAGTTGTAGACCGCAGCCCAGTTCAAAGCCAGTTGATCGGTGTCGGTCAGAGTCGCCTCAAACACCTTCACATTGAACAGCACCTGTTGGGTAATAGCGTGGTTGGTCTTGGCCAGATAGGTCTCAACGTTCGAAAGCACGTCTGGCCTGTCAGTCACGGTCAACGTCCCTGTCGACGGTGACAGATACATTCGACCAGGCGGCGACGTACTCAGCATTGCCCTCACGTTGCTCTGGATGTCAGTCAGGATCGATGTGTTAAGAGTGACGGTCGTGCTCTGGTTGCTGCCCGAGTCACCCGAAACGCCTGAAGAACTGCTGCCTGACGACGCTCCGCTCGATGAACCACTTCCCGAGCCTGAGGAGGTGGTCATACCGGATCTGACGGTGCTTTTGATTTCCTGCACGTCTCCGAATGCGTAGACGTCAAACACCTTGGTATCGAAATAGCTGACCTGCACTGACCGTGAGGTGGGATTAAATCGATAGGTGAGTCCCAGCCGCGCGGTGACGTCATCCAGTAAACCCGAAGCTTTCCCGGAGTAGCGCAACCCGCTGACGAGATTCGGTGTCAGCATGGATGCGAAGTCAGAGCTTCTCCCCTGAGAGGCCTGCGCCATGTTGGAGCTGCCTGTAATGCCGGTAGGCAGCAACCCGGCCAGGCTGTCAGGGTTGGGGGCCGTGCTGATCGGAGGAGCAATGTTGACCTGAGCGGGTGCATTAGCGTTCAGCAGGCTAGGATTGATCGCATCTGGGGAGACCAGGACAGGGATCCCGCACTGGCTGGAAATGTACTGGGCAATTTCTGCAATTCCGACACTGCCAGCAGGCCGATATGCGACCTCACAGTCATACTTGGAGGGGATGCCTCGTCTCGCAACAACTGGCTGCGTTGATACCCAGGGTTTGTCGCTGAAAATCACAGTTTCCCGGTGTTCCTGCTGCTGCTTGTTCCGCTGGATAGCCGCGAAGCGGCCGGCAGATTCGGCGGTAGCCTCTGCCCTTGCAGCAGCTTCATCTACACGTTGGACTGAGCAGGCTGATACGAACGTAACAGCTAGAGACAGAGCGGTCTGACGCATGAAGGGCTTGATCATTTTTTCCTCTCCGATACGTGCAGAACCTGCTGTCCATTGCCCTCGTTACCGTCGACCACAAAGGATCGTTTGGCGTTGTCGTACAAGGGGAATATTTGCCTGACTGCCGAACTGAAGGTGCCTGTAAAGCTCAACGGAGCTTCGATGGGGTAGTCCAGGTCCTCCGGCACCCAAATCACCTGCCAGCCGGCCCGTTTGGCCCAGTCTTCGACCGATTGGCGCAAGGTGCTGCCCACAGGCGCACTCCACGTCTGCTGTGGCGCAACGGTTGCGACGGGCTTCGCTGCTGGTTCAGGTTTCGCCGGAGACTGGCTGATCGAAGCGACGCCCTTGGTTACGACGGTCTGAGGGGTGGCCTTCACCGGAGCCGCGCTTACTGGAGTCGGCTTTTGCTGTATAGGGGTGCCTTCCTTGGCTGGGGTGCTGATGTGTGCTGCTGGTTGTACTTTTGTCTGCGTGACCACCGTTGTTCTCGGTTGCGCTGCAGGCGCTGAATCTTTGCTGAAGGGGGTTCCGGTTGCCGGGGCAGTTACAACGGTTACGACTGGGGAGGTGCTGGATACAGAGGTTGTTCCAGTGGTAGCTGGCTGGGCGGGTTGAGCCAGTGCCGCAGGCTTTGACGTCTCCGGCAGTTGGTAACCTGGCCGCAGTACAAAACAGACCCCGCGAGTTACCTCGTTGACCTTCACCTGCCAGGCCGGCCCTGCCAATACTTGGAGCGTATCACGCAGCGTCATAGGCCCAAGCTTGTACTGAGCAGCTGGAAGCGGCCTGGTGTACAGAATGTTGACGTGTTCGGTACTGGAGGGACAGAGCGAATAGCCGGAGCGATCGACAACGTACTGCATCGCGTCCTGCACCGAGGGATGCATATTCCCAGGGATGCTGACATCGATGATCTGAGACATCAGATCTCGCTGTTCGGCCCCCGGTGAAGTATTGACCATGGTGTAACGGCTATACCGGACGCTCGAGGCATCTGCGCCCTTGCCACCCTGGTATATGTCAGGCGTCAGCAGTTCGGGATTGCGACTCTCGTCGATTCCTGAGGAAACTGCTTTCGTCTCTTGTTGAGCACAACCCGCGATCAGCGCGAGCACGGAGATAACTGACAGCTGCCTGATCATGTGTGACATGGCCCCATTTCGTGATGGTGACCAAGTTGCCAGTACATGCCAATGAGCGCAGCCTTAAACCCTAAACAGGTGTGGAGGGGTTCGTGGACTTACCTGTTCCAATTGTGAAGAAAAAGCGAACCTGTCAATGTTCGCCAATTTTATTGGATTCTCGCAAGGGACCTTGAATGCCAGCCGACCACCCAGCCCCTTTCATCTATGGAGGGGTTCAGTACCATTTTGACCACCTTGAACCCATGACGATGAAGCTGATGCTGTCACAGAGCGTCGTCATTTACGCTGAGATCCGTTTTAAGACACATTGCTACACGCGCGAGCTAGATCCCGGTGAACTAGCAGCGGATCTGGTTCGCCATGATGACCAGTATGGCAATGAGAGGTATTTTTGTCCGGTTCGGCACGCCCTCAGTCTCCAGCTTTTTAACTGGATAGGCGCTTGGTGCTACCAACTCTGTATCTACCAGCCTAAACATGGCGAGAACTACATAATCGTGGAGACTTCAGGGGGCCAGCCCGTAAAGGTAGCCTTCAGCATTGAAAGGCATGACCGTATACCTACCGGCTTAATGATCTGGATTAAGACGACACACCCTTACAACAAGTCAACGCCGGTGAAGGCAACTCGATCCAACAGCTTTCCATTCAGCACTCTTGCTAAAACCGTAGCGTACACAGGGACGCGGCCGAAAAAAAAGTAAGCCAGTAAGCCGATTCTGAAGCAAAAAAAAGCCGCCCCTAAGGACGGCTATTCTTTGAAGCTATTCCGGGCGCTCTTTAAACCAGTGGTGTCTGGAGCCCTCTAGCTAGAGAGGTCGGCAGATAGAATTCCCACACTTTATTGGTGTGTGATCCCCGCGCACATCTATCTGCTATCAATCCTACCCCAAATAATAACTATGTCAACGAAGCGTAGCGTTTTTGATAGCAAAACGGTCCCAAATCAGCCGCTTAAGGCACTCCGAAACATTGTCAGTTTGAGTCAGGCAGTCAGCTGTGCTAAGGCAATCTGGGCCTTTTTGACGTCATCAGGCTCGATCAGATCCTGAGCAAGAGCGCGCTTGTCCATGAGCATCTGCCACAGTTGTTGGTCAATGGTGTCTTCCGCCAGTGGGATTTTGACAACAACCATTCGCAGCTGCCCATTACGGTACGCCCTATCTTCCGCTTGGTCCTGAAGCCCTGGTGTCCACGGCAGGCCCAGGAAAAAGACATAGTTGGCCGCTGTAAGGTTGTAACCCGTACCGGCTGCCGATCGGGTCCCGATAAATACCCGGCTTTCAGGGACCTGTTGAAAGGCATCAATTGCTTTCTGACGTTTTTTGGGAGAGTCACTGCCGACCAACGTTACACAGCCAATACCCATCGTGTTGCAATGATCCCGCAACATGGCGACGGTTTCCTGATACTCGCAAAACAGGATCATCTTGTCGTCGACGTCAAGCTCCGCCATCAGATCCACAACGATGCGTACCTTCACGCGTTCCAGCAACTGACGCAGAGACCCCAGTCGTGAGAAGCGATGAGTGTCACTGCGCATGATCTGGTTATATTCGTCACGCTCAGCCTTGTTCAGGATCACTGGGACAGTCTGTCGCTGTTTGCCCTTCAGACCGGGCAGTACGTCCTTACGGCGGCGTAGCATCCAGTCTGAAATTTCGTCGCGAAGGGTCTTACGAAACTCCGGACTGCCGGCGAATCGTTCGCAGAACTCATTGAGCGGCAGTTGGCCGATCGGATGTCCCGAAAGTCTAAGCAGTGTATGCAATTCAGCCTCGCGATTGAGCACTGGCGTGCCGGTCAGCAGATAGCGGTTTTGCACCTGAGCGGCAATATCGAAACCGTGGCGTGTCCATGCTGCCGTAGGCTCTTTAAGTCTGTGAGCCTCATCAATGACCATCACCGCGAAACTGCTAGCGTGCATTACGAAGTCGCCCAGTCGCTCGTAGTTGACGATAATCCAGCCTGCTTTTGCATCGAAGGTTTGCATCGCGATTTGAGCCTGAGGGAATACCATCAGGATCTCGCGCTGCCAGTTGATGATCAGGCTGTTGAGCACAATCACCAATACGGGTTTGCCCTGGGCGCGAATGCCTGCGGCAATCACTGCCTGGCGAGTCTTACCCAGCCCCATGTCATCGGCCAGCAGGGCGCTAGTGCGCTGCAGCAGGTGTCGAATTCCCGCTGGCTGATGATCCATAAGCGAAAAGGCTTTCAGCGCTTTATCAATCTCAGCGTTTGTGAGCTCTGTGTTTCTGATGGAGGGAACAGAGGCGAGGTAGATGCCTGAGTCAACTATCTCTTCTACGGTTTTTGTCGATTCCGGAGAGTAGCCGCCCAGACTGATACTAGTAACTTCCCGCACCGGCGAGACGGACCCGTCGGTCAGCAGCTCCTGCAGCGTATGCAGGATCTCGAATTGTTCCTCGGCCAGGCCCAGTTCCAAGATCAGGTTGCTGCGCACCAACTCTGCGGAACCCTGCACACGCCAAGCTTTAGCCGCCGACAGATACACGCCGCGCATACGCTTGGCGATAGCCACAGCACCCGGATGAAAATCGCCTGACAGGATGACTCCGCCTTCTGCCAAGGGTGCGAGCCGGAACTTCATCCCCCAGGTGAATGCGTCGCGATGGGGATCAGACTGAGCTGCTGTAACCCTGTCTCTGAATGATTGCCAGCTTTCGATGTGGTTGCCTTCAGCAAGCTCCGCCAATTCGCGATAGAGCACGTCCAGGTCATCAAGCAGCTTGGTCTTGGGAACACGCCAGAACTGATTAAGCGGGTGATCAGATCGGCGTATAAAAAAACCGCCTCTCCGCAGCAACAGCTTGCTGGCCCCTTCGAGGTAACTCAGTGAAAGCCCGAAGTCGTAACCGTCGTAAATAGCTTTGCGCAGCAGCACGGGACGTTTGTTCATCAATCGAGGCGGTGCCATTCTCAGAACTCCTCGGTCATGATGCTGTTGACCCAGGTAATGACCTCTTCCCCAAACCTAATTCTGAACATCGAGTCGGTGTCAGCGTATCGCGCCATCTTCTGGGCAAGGTTAGGCCATTCCAGATTCACTGGAATAAGGCCGCCCCTGACCGATGCAAAGAACCACTCGAAGGTTTTATAAACCGATGACTGAGCATTAGGCGTCTCATTTTCATGGTCTCGTAGCTGCACAAGGCTCAGATTCTTGAGCGTCCATTGCCCTGTCAGATGCTCATTGCGATGCGCTCGGAGCACGAGCTCGAAGGATGCCAGCGGGCGCTCACCAGACCGGATTGATAAGAGCCGACAGTCACCTAAATAGGCGCGATAGTCATACGTGTCGATGCAATGACCCAAGGAGCTATGCTCCCGGTCCAAGTCGGCTGGGCAACATAATTCAACAATCTGCAGGCCCGTTTCGACGCACCTGATTGGAACACCGTTCAGCAACAGCGTCGGCCATTGGGTGAAAGAGTCTGAGGGCTCAGGGGGTATCTCCCGATCCAGCTTCGTCCTGATGTCCTGAAGCGCGATATGAAAAGCATCGATCAGATTGGAGAGCTGACGAAAATTCAAGGAACCCAAAAACGCCAGCAGTCGACCTTTGGTGTCCATGGCCGCCCTGCATCCGGCCCTATCGAGGTTGTCGAACAGCTCCCTGAGATCTACCAGTTTCGCCGTCATGCTCGGCCAGGCAGGGTCTGTCCACTCTGTAGGACAGCCACCCAAGAGATTGTTCATGTCTCGCAATGACTGGAGCAACTGCCACGGAATTTTTGATCGGAACAGGTAGAACGAGCGCCATTGTGCTTTGGTCTTTGGGCGGCGATTACCCAGACGCGCGCCGGCTACTAGGTCGAACCAGCCACCCTCAAGTCCCTCGAGATTCAAACGTGTAAGCGCACTGCCTGTGTCATAAACCCGCTGCTGACCAATGTAGCGGATCGCGGACAAAGGAGCCCCCAATAGCCAAGCCAACACCTGGTTCAAAGGCATCCCTCTATCAACGGCTACTCCCGCGAATCCAGCCCCATCCCTTTTGGAGTCGTAATCCAGAGATCCGCTGAACTCCTGTAGGTCGGGCCACGGACAGTTTTCAAGTAGGCCATGAGCAATTTGAGGCCAAGGCATTCCTTCGCCGATAACCAGCAATGGAATCAGTACTGGCTGTGCTCGTAACGCCTGCAGTCTACGTTGGCGGTCGCCTTGGGCCAGCCAATTATAAAGCTTTGCTGAAGGGCACTGTACTGAACGCACAGCATGTAAAAGCTCTTGATCCAGACTCTGACAAAACCTCTTGAGATTCGCGCCAATACAAGTGATGTAGAACCGATTACGTGGGCCGTAGAACCGTTTATTCCTGCCTTCTTGGGTCGTCGCTCCTAAAGTAGCGTTTATGAGCGGCTGAATACTAAGGCGTGATTCATCCACTGCAAGGCTGCGAGCATGTTTGCAGAAAGACGTAAGCAACGCTTCCGCACTGTTACCAGTAATCAACCTATGAGCCAACTTAAGAGCTCGGCTCGCACTCGGTGCCTGGACCGGT
Organism: Pseudomonas syringae group sp. J309-1; assembly: GCF_032582135.1. Taxonomy (NCBI): domain Bacteria; kingdom Pseudomonadati; phylum Pseudomonadota; class Gammaproteobacteria; order Pseudomonadales; family Pseudomonadaceae; genus Pseudomonas; species Pseudomonas syringae group sp. J309-1. The sequence goes on from NZ_JAWHNU010000008.1 coordinate 114,087, forward strand.
ACCTTTTGCTTTTCGCTAAATAAAACCGCTGAGATCAACTGTCCATCGAAGTATTGCAGTTGCCTGCCAAACCTTGCCACGGTTGGGCGAGGAACTGAAGTATCGCTGTGGAGCACGACACACCAGCACCTTGTCGAGGATGTGTGAGTGAGATAGTGGAGCATGAACCGCTCACGTTGCTCCGACCACACGTCGAAGTGATCCGCCCAGGTCTTTGCGACCGCGCGCTGACGCTCTGGGAAACATTCCAATTCGTGCAGTGTGAGGGAGATAGCAGGAGGGCAGTTTGCCTCGGCAGTCATGTAAGTACGCGCTCAAAGTGACTTGAGTAGGCACTGTCCTAGACCAGATGTGCGCTCGCCACGCATAACCGTAAACACGGAGGGTAGGGTTGACCCGTAGTAGGTCAGAACTCGAAGCTCTGCTGTTGCTCCTGGGCAAAACCCTTTAGCCACGACGCGCGCATGGCTGGATGCCGGTAAGGGCATTCGTGGAGTGGGATGCTTCTGCGTGCTGCTTCTGCCCCAGCGAGCATCACCGCATGGTGAGGATTATTGAAGCGACGACGATCCAAGGATTCGCGCATCGAACTGGAGTCTCCGTTCACGAGCTCGGATCCCCGTGTTGGAGATCGGCACAACCAGAGGCTTCACGAATGACGCGATTTTTCCGCACATGGTCGAGCTGACTTTGCCTGCGTGGCCGTTTGTTTTCGGTTTTCTCGTGCGCGGATGTCATCCAGCCATGCCTCAAGAGTTTGTTCAATTGATCTCACTTTGAAGTACAGCAAACCAACGGAAGTAGAGAACGTTGAGTTGAGATCAAGCGATATATAGATTCAACTCACCATAAGAATCACGAATAGGGCGTTTTTTTTCAGGGCGTCAGGCTTATCAGTAGAAAGTCGAGAATCGTTCACTGGAAGGCGAAAGCGCCGGTGGAGAGGTACGCAGAACATGTTCCCTCCACCAGCAGCATCACGCAGAAGGCGCGATTTTTCGGGCCGGGATTGCTACACAGGAATATCGTCGTCGAAATGAGGTGGCGCGTCGTGATGATTCTGAGCAGGCTGAGCCCGGGATGCGTGTTGCGGTTGGTTTTGAGCAAGATGCACCGCTTCGATACGGGCTGGCAGAATGCCCACACGTGATGCTTGCACCTTCAGTGCGGTGAACTCTTCCCCATCCTTGCTCCAGCTATCCATGACCGCACGGCCTTGAATCAGCACCCTCATGCCTTTCTGATAAATGCTGGCATAGTGCTCTGCATCTTTGTGCCAGAACTCGACGTTGGCCCAGAACCCCCCCCTGTCCTCGAAGCCTGTGCCATCGGCTTTAGGGATCGAGTTATCGAAGTACACGTTAAGCCGTAGCAAGCGCCGCGGATCTTTGTTGCCATTGGCAAACTCCTTGAATTCTGGAGCCGAGCCAATATTGCCTTCCCAGTCTACTGATGTGCCCATGTTAGGACTCCTTCTGAGTGTGTGGATTATTACCGCTGGATTTTGAGATCTGTTGCAGCCGTTCTGCGTATACGGCATCTGCTTGGGCCATCTTCTCTGCGCACTCGGCGGCCTGACGGCCGATGGTATGGACCAGGCTTATCTGCATATTCAAAGCGATGCGCTGCTGTTCCATGGTGTGCAGGTCCTGGAGCAGCGATTCGGGCGTTCTGGGGTCGGCCAATAAAATGGACCAGACATTAACGCCCATCTGGCGTGTGCCCATTTCCTGCCAGCGGAGAAAAACTGTGCCAGCGCTTGTGCGTTGCCGGACCATCCGCACAGGGAGCAGGGTGTAGGGATGTCTGTTTGCCTGGGCCAGCACTTGATCCTCCGCAAGCGCATTCAGATCGGCTTCAAGGGAACGGCATAACTCGGCCAACTGGAGCATCCCCCCCTTACCTTTAAAAGGTTTTAAAAAGCCTTTTAGGAAGGGTGCATGTTGCAGGCCGCTGAAGGCTTCCTGTTGCAAGGGGACGAAGGCACTCTGTTGCAGGCTGTGCACTCCTGGAACCAGGTGCGAAGGGTTGGCAATGCTGCTGCTCACTCTTCTGACTCAGAACTAGGCAGTAATGTGGACGGATCTTGGCCCATTGAGATGAAATCATCGCTGCTGTCGTCCTGATCGTTGTCGCTGATAGTTGTAGCCGCTGCGGTCGCCAGGGCTGGAGCGAACTTGGACTGGCGAGTGCCTTCCAGGATGTCCTGCGGGATCTCACCAAACGACGCGTACATCTCGCGTGCCAGTTCTGAGCGAGCGTTCTTTGCTGCGAAGTCCCCTCGGCTTGCGCCGGAGAATTTGTAGCGCTGGCTCAGGCCGAAGAGGCGTCGCAAAATGGCGGCGCCTTCATCAAGCCATTGGCCTTTGGCGTTGTTGTCGATCAAACCGACGTGGCTGGCCAAAAGAATTCGACGTACCAGCTCGTCATATGCTGTCAGCAGATAGACGGCCTTGAATGCCAGCGGCGTGGATAGAAATAGGGGCAGGGTGACAGGCTGGACCGAAAGGTTCTGTCCTATGGAAAGCATCGCTGGCAATGAAGCCATGACCTCATCGAGTCTGGTATCGATATCCTTCATCTCCTGCTCGGAGGTCTCGATCTTTTCTTCAATAAGAAGCAAAAACCAATCTGAGTAGGGATCATCCTGTTCACAGCCGCGTTTGATGCGATTCAGGATGTTCGCAAAGCCGCTCAGGCCGATCATGCCTGGCTTGCCCTCGGTGCGTTGACGTCCGAACCAGAGGCGTGAGGCATGGTGGGTGTGCAGGGTCAGATTGACGCTGCTTCGCAAAGAACCAAGGTTGAGCTGAAAGTTGTCAGCCATGCAGAGCGCTTCCTTTATATGAAGTAGTTGGTAGGACGTGGCAAGACTGCCCGCGCGCGTAATCAGTGGTCAGTAACAAACCGTTTCTTTGTCGTTTAGGGTTTTGGGTAGATCGACTGCACGAGCAGCCAGAAGTGATGCCAGTGGCATCACCCTGATTGGCTTCCAAAGTGATGCCAGTGGCATCACCTTGATCGGTGTCCGCAGTGATGCCAGTGGCATCACCCTGATTGGCTTCCAAAGTGATGCCAGTGGCATCACCCTGATCGGCTTCCAGAGTGATGCCAGTGGCATCACCTTGATCGGTGTCCGCAGTGATGCCAGTGGCATCACCTTGATCGGTGTCCGCAGTGATGCCACTGGCCTTAACTATATTGCCCGTACGGTAGTAATGAATCGGCCTACTCATCTCGGAGTTCTCGGCCGCACGAGCTGCTTGATGGTCAACATCGAGTTACGGCCCGTCAGCAATGAGGACTCGTCACGGCTTTGCGGCGAAGACCTTGTGACGGCAGGCTGGGCAGGATGGCTCGGTTGGTCACGAGGTGCGTTAGGCGGTTTTGACTCAGCTACGGTCTCCTGCGGATTCTTTACCGTTGTCGGAGGTGCTTGCCATTGCGCATTGAATTCGCCACTTAAAGCTTTCTGCATGCAGCTCAACAGGTAGCCAAACGGGTTGTTCACGGTTCCGCTTTTGCAGCGATGTAGCCATTGATCAAGTAGCGGCTTGCGCAAGTCTGGCTGCACGCGTTGCAGAGCAGTGATCGCACGGTCACGTTGGTCCTGGGTGAACCGCTCAAACCCTGAAGGCAGATCTACCTGCTCGATCTGAGTCTCACGCGGTACAGAGCTTTTACATACAGATGTATTTGTATTCGTATACGTACTATATGAGTTCGGAATCCGAACCGAGCTGAATGAGGCTGATTTCAGACTGAGTTCGGATTCCGAACTCGGCTTCTCGGGATTCGCTTGGTCACGATTTTCACTGAGTTCGGAATCCGAACCCAGTGAAAATGATCCGCTTCCTCCCTGAGTTCGGATTCCGAACTCAGGTTTGGAGTGGCCTTGCTCAATTGCATTTGGTGCATCGTGCCAACCTTGTTTACGCCATCTGCCCTCTATGACATCGAGCCTTGTTGGTAGCGCTCCGGTGGAATGATTTGGATCGGAAGCAAATTCTTTAAATGCTAGGTCCGCAACAGTTCTGACTGCTTTGTTGGCGTGCTCCAAGGCCTGTCCTATGAGCAGCATGTAGTCTCTGTCCAGCTCCATTGCCTCAACGCAGCCGACTGGTTCGTCATGCAAGATGTACACGTTGCCTTGTACTCGACCGCTGATGGAGTCTCGAACTCTCCGCCCAAGGCTTAGCCACCGGGTGAGCCTAAGTACAGTCAGAGCTTTCGCAACAGTCTCCCTTGAAGCGGATTTGCCAGGCACAGAACCTAGGTATGGGCGCAACTGCTCGTAGGTCGGAAAAGCTGTAATGCCATCCGAGTTGATCAGCAGCCTAAATACCTGCCACGCATTACGCTCCAGCGGTGAAAGCCGGTCATCGAGCAGCAGACTTCGCGGCACCGTCTCATGTGGATTACCACTGAAAACGATGCCGTCATAAGTTTCTTCGATCCTGGATTCAGTGATCGGATTTTTGGAATCTGGGCCAGTGCTCTGCTGTTGGGCCAGTTTTAATTGCTGGAGCAGCAGATGATTTTGTAGTGCGCCTGCAGCGGCATTAATGGCGCCTCCCAGCGAAGGCCGCCGGCTCATCTTCATCACATCCGATCGCCTTCTACCTTGCCCGCGGACTTACTTGCCTGGCTTTGAGTCGATGTTCTGCAGTTCGCTGTAGCATTTGCTTTTGACTGTTTCCGAGATCCGCCCAGCAATAAAAGACTTGAGGATTTACGCTGCTTGCCTGTGGGGTACAGATCCTGAGTGAGCCAGCCTTGAATCTTGTTCCAGACAAGACCTAAGGTGATCGGATCAGGTAATTGGGTATGAGGCTCTTGAGGAGGGACGTTGATTTCCTCGGTCAGCATCATGGCGATATCGAGTAAGGCGACTCCGTCTGTATGATCAACACGGTACTCATCCATCAACTGGACGAATCTGTGCCATAACGGGGCGTCGTCCGGAATGTCCCTGAATCGTCCAGGCCTTCCTGGAACTCCTACCAGAACCCTCTGCAAAGACACTTCTTGGGGCGACATCCCAAAGAACTCTTGGAGCATAGGAGTTGTTGCGCCTAGGCGAAGGGCCCGCTGCACAATGCGATTCTCTTCGTCAGTGCGCTCTTTGTTTGAAAGCAGCCGTTTTACCATGTCTGGATCAACAGCCACCCGGCACCAAGTAACTGCTGAGTTCAATAGCACGCTTTGCGAGGAGGGATGCTGGAGCAGCACCAAGATCTCTGGGTCCAACCCCATGTCCAGGCATCGCTTCACTTCACCGTTGCGCAGATGATGTAGGATTTGCGCGACCATGGCTTCATTGAGCGGATTATGTTTTTTCGACATGACTGAACTCCTGTCTTACAACGTCGGAAAAAAGCCTCATGGGGTTTGCACCCCGTTCTCCATCTCAAGCTCCACGAGTCGTCGGCCTAGGCGAATAAGTCGGAAAAGCTTAACGATGCATGCATCGTCCAAGCGTCCTTGAAGTACTGCGTCGCGGTCCTCGTATCTCGGACTGCCCAACATCAACTGGCCCAGTGCTGCCGTGAACTGAAACTCGGATACGTCTAGTGGCTGTTCCGGTGACTCCTTAGTCAAAGCGATGGCGTACACACCACTGATGGACTGGAGCAGGGTCAGCGCGTGATTGGCTAGGTTGGTCAGTTCTGAATCGCCGGGCGGTTCTTGGCACAGGAAGCCAAGACCTCCTGGAACATCAATAACGCTGTCAGAGCCGATGCCTGAAAGGTGAGCGATCTCACGTGCCAGTTGGGCGATAACTGGCCGTAACTCATCCGGCTGATCCAAGATGCGCTCGATGTACCAGACGTCTGATATAGGGTGCAATCCACCAGCCTGTACCGGAATTGAAATCAGCGCGTTTGCCTTGAAGTCTGGAAGCTCCTCTCCATCGAGAGCGGCTAATTGACGTTTCACATCAAGCACGCGATCAGTGGTAGCTACCGGAGTGACGACATGGCCAGCAAGTCTTGCTGCACGTTCTTCTTCCGTTAACTCAACTCCTGGTTGCGACGGCGTGACCTCAGTTTTGGTAATTGTTGGGCGAGGGGCCGCTGTTTTATTCTCTGGCTTCTGGTTCTGAGGGCCTGGAGCAGAGGGAAGTGGAGTACCGTTTTCTAGCGGATCATTCAGTTCTGGTCCGCCAGCGGGGGCCTGAACTGGTACATAATTGGGCGGGATCTGATGCGCAGGCGACAGGTTGACTTGAGTGTCGATGACTGCTGCTCGTCGCGCCTGGTTCTGATTTTCGCTCAGCGTAAGTAGGATCTGCTCATAAGTGAGCCCGGTTCCCGGCTGCATATGACTGATAAGTTCATCTTGAACTCGCTCATAGACAAACTCACTTGCATCTCCATCGAACATCGAAAGCACGTCCTGAAACAATGCATCGAAGTCTGAAATATGTGCATTGCCATCCTTATGCGTGCTCCATGTCTGGCTCGCGGCCTTACGAAGGGAAAGCAGGCGCTCGACCTGAGGTTTCCCTAACCCGGAATACAGCGCGGCGGGTATCACTGGTAGAAGGCAACGAACAGTTTCCTGCATTCGGCTGATGTGCGACTGGGAAACTGGGTATCCATCCTCGCGTAGCTTCCTGACCAGCTCTCTTTGCGAAATTGGCTCTCCTGCCTCTTCTTCATAAATAGCGCGCGCATTCTCAATGCCCACGGCTCTTTCGATGAACATCAGAGCGCCGCGTAAGTCGTTTTCGGAGAGGTGACCCGTAAGCGCGATTATCTCCCCCCGCGCACCGTCCCAAGGACGAAACAGAACGTTGATTCTATAAAAGCGCTCATCCCCGGTTTCGCTATACAGCTCCCGGAGGATCGACAACCTGGTGTTCCCGCCATTGTTGATGGTGTACTTGATCTCCCCGGGGCGACGGGTGACCGACGGTGGCTGGTCCAGCCCTCGCTGCCGAATTGAGTCCTTGATCTCTTGGTACTTTGCATTGGTAACGGTACGAGGGTTGTGCTCGTAAGCCTTCATCTCGTCTAACGTCAACACCATTGGTGTGTCAGCAATGGGATCTGGCAAGCGATCCACTGCTGGTCCAGATCGACTGAATGAACCCTTGAGTAACTTCCCTGATATTTCATCTGCCGTAAGTTTGGTAGCCATGGTTATTGACCCGCCTCAGGAAGCTGGAGAACGTTGCTAGCTGGCTCACCGCCTTTGAGCAACATGTCGATCACTGCTTTGAGTCTCAGGATTTCGAGATCCTGACGCAGGCTTGAATCAATTCGATTGACGATCTCCGCGTTCATGGAGCGGTGGTTGGCTTTCGCAATTTTCCGCACTCGTGTTCGCATTCCGGTAGGAAGCCGCACGACAAACTTCTCTTCCTTATCGTCGCTAATGCACTCGATTTCTTTATTCAACATGGCTTTCTCCATCATGACTGAGGCTTTGTGCGCGGCGCAGTTGAGCGCGAGCATTAAGGCCGGCCCTGTGGTCGCTTGGTGTGAAAGAGGTGTAGATGGGACAGCAGCCACCCTTGGTGAATTTGACGTGACCACCACGCGTGCGCTGGACTACCCAGCCCTGGGCTATAGCGAATAGGGCCAAATCCTGAAGAGCTTTTTTTGCTCCACGTAGGGGGTGATTTACAGTCGTCATGATCGTGCCCTGGCATCGCTGAAAGCCGCAGAGCGAAATGGGATTTGGTAGCGACGCGCTATTGCTTCACACCGTTTGCGCGTCTGGTTGAGAGTCGTAGCTGCTGATGCTAGCGACGCACCGGCTGTGCAGTGAGCTCTTAACAAGCGTGAGAGCTCGGTGTCGTTTAAAGCCTTAGCGGGGGTCTGCACTTTGACGTCTGCCGCTAGAACCGATGCAGCACCACTCTTCAAGTGCGCAGCCTTTTCCGCATTTATTATGAAAGTCGGTGGACTGGATCGTTGATTGCTCTCAACTTGGTAGATTGATCCCCCGCTGCTAAGGAAGTCGGCCAATGCCTTTTCGATGCGCTTGCGGTCTTGCTCTCGGTCCGACTGAGTCGGTAGATCTTCTGCGGTGCTGTTCTGATCAAGCGTCATGTCATGCACCTCTCAACCCGTTCAACTTATTACCCGACTGGATCTCAAGGATCTCTACCTCGTGATCAACAAAAGTCTCGGTTAGCTGCTGCATGAATGCTTTGCGCGAGTTACCCGAATCCATACGAAACACAACGGTGTACTCGGAACTGCTCGGGACTTTATTGAGGGCACTGCCCATCCACTCAGAGTCCACAAGTTCAAGTTGAACAATTTCACCGCTATAGCACTTTGGGCATTCCCGCCTACCATCAGCCTCCGGCATCACTGCGTTGTTCGGGTGGTGATGTCCGCAATTGCGGCACTCATGCGTAATAGAGAGGGGCTGGTTACGCGCGCTCATGCTTGAGCTCCTTGCCAAGTGCTGGCCGAGAGGTTTTCAAAACGGGTGTGTTGGGGGATGAAAGCGGTTCTGACCGTGCCGAGCGAGCCATTTCTGTGCTTGCCAAGAATCAGCTCTGCGATGCCTTTGTGTTCGGTATCCGGGTGATACACCTCATCCCGGTACACGAAAAGAATCAGGTCAGCGTCTTGTTCTAATGCGCCTGAGTCACGAAGGTCGGCGTTGATGGGCCGCTTATTTGGGCGTCTCTCAAGCTCTCTGTTCAACTGAGAAAGCGCTACTACCGGGCAGTTAAATTCCTTGCCCAGAGCCTTGAGTGATCGGGATATCTCACTGATTTCATTCGCCCTGTTTTCTTTACCTGGGCACTGCATCATTTGCAGGTAATCGACCATTATCAGAACTGGCTTTCCAAATTGCCTTGCGCCCCGCCGGGCGCGGGCACGTATTGCCGATGGAGTAAGTCCCGCTTGATCGTCAATTACTAGGCGGTCCCCGTAGGAATTGATTCTGGCGACCGCCATCGAGAGCTTCGGCCAGTCCTCATCTTCAAGCTGGCCACGTATCAGCTTCTCCAGATTCAGATGTCCTATGATGGACAGGAGCCTGTAAATAATGGCCTCGGCTGGCATCTCCAAACTGTAAAACTGGACGGTGGACTCGGTATCTTTTTGAAGCGCAGCGTCCACGAGATTGAGCGCCAAGCTGGTTTTACCCATAGATGGCCTGGCAGCAAGGATGATCAGGTCAGCTGGCTGCAATCCACCAGTTAACTCGTCCAGGTCTGCAAGCCCTGTAGGCACGCCAACCACCGACTCTCCGGCATTGAATCGAAGATCGATCTTGTCGACTACCTGCAGCAGCATCTGGTTGACGTCAACGAAGTCGGAAGTCTGGTGTCCTTGTCCCAACGCAAACAGCTGCTGTTCGATGACGTCCTGCACGACGCTCGCATCCGCTTGAGGATCCGAAGCCTCCCGCGCACACCCGTACCCATGCGAAATCAAACGTCGCAGATGAGCTCGGTTGCTTACGGTGTCGGCGTATGCCTTGATGTTGGCAACCGAAGGGGTGTTCATGGCGATCTCGCCCAAGTAGCCCAAGCCACCGGCTTCATCAATCTCTCGCATCGAATCGGAAACCGTGACCACGTCAAATGGTCTGTTCGACTCAGCAAGCGTGGCAATGCTCTGGAAAATTAGCCGGTGCTCACGCCTAAAGAAATCATCAGCTTTGATACGGTCTGCGATCAGGTCCCACGATTCGTTGTCGAGCATCAGGCCGCCTAGCACCGCCTGTTCCGCTTCAACCGAATGGGGAGGGGACATATCTGAAATATTCATCGTGCTCCCCCTATTCTTGCTGCAGCCGGGGTGTGTTGATTTACGCCCCTGTGTAAAGCAGCTGCACAGCCTTGCTGCCACCCTTGATGTTGAGATCTGAGGTCGTGACCCTTAACAGAGGTAGACTCAAGCTCTTTTTCGATCACGGTAGGGTGGTGCAAGCTGAGGTAGGCGCTTATCGCTTGCTGTGTTTCAGCGTTTTGTCGACCGGCGAACTTGTAAACGTTGGTGGCCACCGCATTTATCCATGCTTCGGCAAAAATCCGTCCACGTCGTCTTTTGGTGGTTGGATTGCAGCGCTTTAGCTGCGATACGTGCTGACGGCGCGCTGATACAAGCTGCAGATGAAGCGCTGAATATGCATAGCTGGCCAGGTCCGGCGATACCCCCAAACCGATGAACTTGAAATGCCAGGCTCCAGGCCGCACTTGGTACGCAATGCAATCGCAGTCGAAAGCGCTCGCGCATGTGCTTGCCAGACTGTGCAGCCAACTTGCAGGCGCTCGCTTCGTACCCGCAGAAACTGAGGCCTCGCAGGCGAGGTGGGCGTCCACCTCAAGCTCTTCGAGCTGGTACTGCTCCATAAGCTTGCGGCCTTGCCGCAGGGCAGTCTCAGCCTCATTTGGAGAAGCACCCGTAGAGCGAGCCAAAGCGAAGCACTTGATGACTTTGTCGATTATCCGTTGGCGGTCAATACTCATGGCTGCACCTCAGGTTGTACCCCGGATGCAAGAGCCTCTTTCCAGAGCCTGAGGGTTTCATGTTCATCAGCTGTGAGCGCGGCTGTGGCATTCTCCTCACGGACTTTCGCCTGCAGAGCGGCTAGCCGATCCTCGACGTCAGATCCATCGTCGTAAGAGATGTCATTAGTCAGTGCCTCCACGAGGTGTATACGAAGCGAGCCGAGGCAACTGACTCGGTAAGCGGTCACGCTTGGCCAACCAATTAGTTTGCTGAACGGCGTCAGTAAAGTGCTTCGGATCTGGCTATTAAGCTCGACGGTGGAGTAGAAGCTGTCATATGCCCCGATGCGGTTGAATAACAGCACCGTTCTCAGGAGCTCAAGCTTCTGGTCCAGGCTCTCAATGGGCAGAGGATATGTAGCAGCAATCAGTTGTTTCGCTCTTGCGTTTCGCGCGTCCTGCCGACGTTTGGCCGCTTTTTCGTCGCGGACACGTTTTTCCTTGGCATGCTCGACATGAGAGTTCACTGATTCGAGCAGCTGCGCGGCCTGTGAGAGGAGCTCACGCTGTTCCACGCTCAAGTAATCACCCAGTCGGCTAATCAAGCCGCGACCCATCTTATGGTCGGAGCTTAAATTGCGGAGCTCCCGTGACGTGCTCGTAAGCTTGGACTGAGCGGAGCGTAAGAGGGATGAGTTGTACTGCTGGTTGAGCTTGAGCATCAATTCTGGAGTAATGCCGGAAGCTTCCGTGAGATTTGTCTTTGCCATCTCATTGACCCCCTTTTACCAGGGCCTCTATCGCGGACTCAGTCATCGTTTCAAAACGTTCTGCCCATTGAGGAAAAAGCTCAATCGCAAGTTCTCGAATGACCTGAAGCGCGCTCGGCGCTCGTCGGTTGGAAGGTTTTTTGTATTCGAGCCGATGTGCCGACACGCCTGCCGTAGATCCCTCACGAAAAATTACTGACGCAGGGACTGTGCTTTTGAGGACATCGATTTCCATGTTGTCCGCGAAGGTCTTTCTGATGGCGTCATGAATTCCGCGAGCATCAACTGTCTGGTCGAGACAGTTGACTACAACCTTGATAGGAGGGACGTGCAGGCCGAGCCTTGAGTAAGGACGCAGTCCTTCAAGCATCTGCAAAGTGCCACGGTTAAATTCCCGTGCGCTGAGCATGTTCGGTGGCAAGGGGGAAACAGCAAGATCTGACGCCAGAACAACCATCTCCAACATGACGCTTCGTGCGCCCTGGGTGTCAATGAGAATCAGGTCGAATTGCCCCTCGAAAGCTTTCAGCAGGGAAGCCAATCGCAGACGACCATCCGCCGCCTGAAGGAGGAGGCTAATCAACTGGTTGTTGGGGTCGTTCGACAAGATCAAGGACAGGTTCGGGATGCTTGTCCTCGATATGATTCGCTCTGGATCAGTCAGGTTATGTGCGATGAGGTCGAATATGCCGCCGCTGACTTCCTGCGCCATTGGGTAATAAGAGGACAGGGAGGGCTGTACAGGGTCCATGTCGAGTAGGAGGACCTTCAATCCGGCGTCGGCGCAGAAGCCGCCGATGTTGGCAGCCAAAGTGGTTTTACCGACACCACCTTTGGTGGACAAAAGCGAGGTTACGTGCATGATTTAAAGCCTCTAATGGGGACATTAGAGACTGCGGATTGGATCCAGAGCCTTCATCAGGAGGTTCTGCCTAAACTGAGGGTGTGAAACCAATTGGCTTTTAACCAATTGGTCGTAGGTTCGAATCCCACACGACCCACCATTTTTGGCCTCAGCAGCAATGCCGGGGCCGAATCTTATAGATCTGATGCCAATCGCATCAGATCGCAGACGGCTAGTTGAGGCGTCTTTAAAAAGTTTCACCCGGGGTATAGCGCAGTCCGGTAGCGCGCCTGCTTTGGGAGCAGGATGTCAGGAGTTCGAATCCCCTTACCCCGACCATCTTCACAAAAAAGCCTGATTTAAGCCTTGTGCTCAGATCGGGCTTTTTTGCGTCTGCGTTTTTTTTTGGTTTGCGACGTCACTTACGCTCCGCCTGAAGGATTGCAAATCCCGGTAGGAGGCAACTTGTTGGCGATGCGGTAGAAGGGGCGACTCGAAAACAACGCCTCGCGAGCAAGTTCGGTCTCATGTAATCGCATGCAACGACTGGATTGAAATGCATTTT